>JBAXOC010000087.1:0-6217 GCA_037133455.1 Comamonadaceae bacterium
GGGAAAAACCATGTGGGGGGCCTGGTGGGTGTGGGATGCGCGACTCACCTCTGAGCTCATCTTGCTTTTTCTGTACATGGGCTTTATGGCTTTACAGGCGTCCATTGACGATCCCCGCCGGGCTGACAAAGCCGGTGCCATCTTGGCGCTGGTGGGGGTTGTCAATATTCCTATTATTTATTTCTCGGTCAAGTGGTGGAACACCTTGCACCAAGGGGCTTCCGTTGCGGTGGGTCAATCCCCATCGATGGCGCTGACCATGCTGTGGGGCATGTTGTTGATGGCACTGGCGGTGTGGATGTATTCCATTGCAGTCGCACTGATGCGGGTGAGGGCGATTATTTTGGAGCGCGAAGCGCACAGTGACTGGGTTGGAAAATTAAACGAGGTGCAACCATGACTTGGAATTCTTTCTCCGAATTTGTAGCCATGGGCGGATATGCGCAGTATGTGTGGGGTAGTTTTGGGGCGTGTGCCTTGGGGTTTTTGTTAGAGCCTGTTTTGGTTCGGCAGCGCCAAAACCAAGCGGTGTTGCACATCCGCCAGCAAGAAGAAGCAAAAGACATTCAACAGCAATAGAAATGGGCAGCTTGTGAAAAATTGGAAAAAACGCGGGGCTTTCATTGGGCTCGGACTGCTGGTGATTGGCGTGGCAGCCGCGCTGGTTTTGAATGCGCTCAATAGCAATATTGCGTTGTACGTTACGCCCAGCGAAGTCGCGGCGGGTAAAACCCCAAGCGGCAAAGCCTTTCGTATTGGCGGCTTGGTCAAAACCGGGTCGATCCAACGGGATAACTTAACGGTGAATTTTGTGATCACCGATTTGGCAAAAGAAGTTCCAGTTTCTTACTCCGGAATATTGCCCGATCTGTTCAAAGAGGGCAAAGGGGCCGTGGTTCAAGGTCGCTTTGATGATCTCGGCCATTTTGTAGCGACCGAAGTTTTAGCCAAACATGATGAAAACTACATGCCTCCGGAAGCCGCGCAGGCCCTCAAAAATGCGGCCGCTTTATCTGGGGATAAAAAATGAGTTTTATTCCTGAGATCGGACACTTTTCTTTATGGCTCGCGCTTGGCGTAGCGCTGGTGCTCGGGGTGTTGCCGCTGGCAGGCGCGACCCTCGGTCGGCGTGATTGGATGGCGCTTGCGCGGCCGGGCGCCTACGTACTGTTTGGCTTGGTGGTTCTGGCATTTGTGTGTTTGGTTACGTCTTTCGTTCGGCACGATTTTTCTGTTTTGTATGTGGCCTCTAACTCCAATACGGCTTTGCCTTTGCAATACCGTATCGCTGGGGTGTGGGGAGGGCACGAGGGCTCGCTGCTGTTGTGGGTGCAAATGCTGACGTTGTGGATGGTGGCAGTTGCGGTGTACAGCCGGCATTTGCCTGATGCGGTGATGGCGCGAATTCTCTCGGTGATGGGTTTGATTAGCGTGGGGTTTCTTCTCTTTATGCTGCTGACCTCCAACCCGTTTGAGCGCTTGTTTCCTGCGCCCATGGATGGACGCGATTTAAATCCTTTGCTTCAAGACCCCGGAATGGTGATCCATCCACCGATGTTGTATATGGGCTATGTGGGGTTTTCAGTGGCGTTTGCCTTTGCGATTGCTGCGTTGATCGGTGGCGATTTAGACGCCACATGGGCCCGTTGGGCCCGTCCTTGGACAACGGTTGCTTGGATATTTTTGACCTTGGGCATCGCACTCGGAAGTGCTTGGGCTTATTACGAACTCGGCTGGGGCGGTTGGTGGTTTTGGGATCCGGTTGAAAACGCCTCGTTGATGCCTTGGTTAATAGGCACTGCACTCATGCATTCATTGGCCGTCACTGAAAAGCGCAACAGCTTTAAATCGTGGACGGTACTGTTGGCGATTTTGGCCTTCTCTTTTTCATTGCTCGGAACGTTCTTGGTTCGCTCTGGCGTACTTTCCTCCGTTCATGCGTTTGCAACCGATCCGCGCCGTGGGCTTTTTATCTTGGCGTTCTTAACCGTCGTCATTGGAGCTTCGTTTAGTTTGTATGCATGGCGGGCGCCCACGGTGGGGTTGGGCAAACGCTTTTCTGTGTGGTCTAAGGAATCGGCATTGCTTGGCAACAACGTGTTGTTGTTGGTCGCAGCGTGTTCGGTTCTTTTGGGGACGCTTTACCCTTTGTTATTAGATGCCTTGGGAATGGGAAAAATCTCAGTGGGCCCGCCTTACTTTGATTCTGTCTTTATGCCTTTATTGGCACCGACTATTTTCTTGATGGGCGTGGGCCCCTTGGCCCGTTGGAAAGAGGCTGACATGCCCACATTGGCGCGGCGACTGCGCTGGGCTGCGGCGATCAGCGTGATGGCCTCTTTGCTGACCGGATGGTTGGCTGGCGAAGTTCGCATCGTGTCGTCTTTGGGCTTGTTGATGGCCTATTGGATCGTGGCGTCTGTGGCAACAGATGTATGGGAGCGGGTACGGTGTGATCAGCCCACTTGGGCAAAAGTAAGCCTCAAGTTCAACCAAATCCCCCGGGCCTTGGTGGGCATGATGGTGGCGCACCTTGGCGTTGCTGCGTTCTGCTTTGGCGTGGCGATGGTTAAGACCTATGAAGTTGAACGCGACGTCAAAATGAATGTAGGTGATACCACGACGGTGCGCGGGTACACGTTTTCTTTCAACGGTATTAAAACGCTGCAAGGCCCGAACTACGTTGCTGCACAGGGCCAAATTGAAGTGAAAGATGCCGGTCAATCGCGCTGGATGTTCCCTGAGAAACGAACCTACCGGGTACAACAAAACTCTATGACCGAGGCGGCGATTGATGTGGGGCTTTCGCGTGATTTGTATGTTTCTCTGGGCGAGCAGGTAGAAGACGGTGCTTGGATTGTTCGGGTATACGTCAAGCCTTTCATTGACTGGATCTGGGGCGGTTGCTTGCTCATGGCGTTAGGCGGTGTGCTGGCGGTAACGGACCGGCGCTACCGCCGCAAACAGGACGTAGCCGTATGAAGTACCTCAAATTTTTGATTCCCTTGGGTCTATTCTTGGTGCTGGTGCTCTTTTTGGGAGCCGGCCTGCATTTAGATCCGAAAGAGGTGCCTTCGCCGCTGATCGGAAAACCCGCGCCGGAGTTTTCTTTAGAGTCCTTAGACAGTCCAAATCTGACCATCGCAAATGCAGACATGCGCGGCAAAGTCTGGATGCTCAACGTGTGGGCATCATGGTGTACGGCCTGTCGCGAAGAACACCCCGCACTGGTAGAGTTTGGCCGAAAAAATGTGCTGCCCATTTATGGCCTGAACTACAAAGATGAACGGGTAGCCGGTTTAAGGTGGTTGACCAATTTTGGCAATCCGTATACCCACTCGCTGTATGACCGCGACGGCCGTGTTGGCATTGATTGGGGCGTGTACGGCGTACCCGAGACATTCATCATTGACCAAAACGGCGTGGTCCGTTTTAAACACATTGGTGCTTTGACCCCGGAGGTGATTCGCACCCGCATCGAACCTTTAGTGAGGCAACTCAATGGCTAAATGGATCCTCCTTTTAATCTTGCCATTTTTTTGGCTGGGAGCGCATGCCGCAGAGGCCGTGCCGGCGTCCAATGACCCGGTGCTGGAAGCGCAAATGATGCACATCGCAAGTGAGCTGCGTTGCCTCGTTTGCCAAAACCAAACCATCGCCGATTCCCATGCGGAGCTGGCGGTAGATTTGCGCCAACAAGTGCGCGAACTCATTGCCCAAGGTAAAACCCAAACCGAAATTTTTGAGTACATGACCGCACGGTATGGTGACTTTGTTCTCTACCGGCCGCCGCTGAAAGGGACAACCGTGTTGCTTTGGGTGGGGCCCGCACTGATGGCGGTTCTCGGAATTTCGGTTTTATTTTTGATACTGCGCCGGCGTTCTCGCATGGGCCAAGATCAATTTGAATCCGACGACGCAGATGCGGGCAGCGACCCCCATCTTTCTTGAAATGACTTTGGAATTTTTCAACGATGCACTCACTTGTAACCCCTTTTAAAAACCAGCTTGCGAAGTTGCAGGCCTTGCATGCCGATGGGAAAATGTCGGATGCGCAATACCAACAAGAGCGCTCTGATGTGGAGCGCCAACTGCTGGATGTGTTGTTAAGCGACACGGCCCCTGCGCAAGCCTCGCCTTCGACCAAGCCCTCAGGGCGTTTGATGGTTGTTTTGGCGGTTCTCGTTTTGGTGGTTGCGGCTGCGGGCTACTGGTTGATAGGGCGACCCACGCAAGACAATCCTGTCGATGGTCTTGACGGCCCGACACACGCCACAACGCCAGTACAAATGGGTGAGATGACGGAAAAGCTGGCCCAGCGTCTTAAAAATTCTCCCGATGACGCTGAAGGCTGGGCCATGCTGGCCCGCTCGTACAGCGTGTTGGGACGAAATTCAGACGCCTTGGACGCGTACTCGCATGCGGCAAACTTGCTCAAAGATGATCCCTCTCTTCTCGCGGATTTTGCGGATGCGCTTGGGGTTCAAAACAACCACAGCCTCACAGGCGACCCCATGCGTTTGATAGAACGCGCCCTCAAAATCGACCCAAACAACATCAAGGCTTTGGTTTTGGCGGGAACGGAAGCGTTTGACCGCAAGGATTACGCTGGCGCTTTGAAGTATTGGGAAAAGGCTCGCGATACCGGCCCCGCGGACCATCCCTTGGTTCAGCGTATTGGGGGAAGTATTGACGAGGCGCGTAGCCTTTTAGGCGTCCCCATGGCGCAGCCTGAAAAAGCTGCGAAGCCCAAGGCTAAAGTGGATGCAAAAGTGGATGCAAAAGCGAACCCCAAGACTTCTATCACGGGAGTGGTGAGTTTGTCGCCCGCATTGCTCAAACAAGTGGAGCCCACTGATACGGTGTTTATTTTTGCCAAAGCCGTAGGCAACGCCCGCATGCCTTTGGTTGCGGAAAGAAAACAAGTCAAAGATTTACCTTACGCATTCACGCTTGATGACAGTAAAGCTTTATCCCCGAATCTCTTGCTCTCTAGCGTGGAGCAGGTCGTGATCAGCGCCAAGATCAGCAAGTCAGGTGACGCGATTTCACGTGCAGGCGATTTTGCAGGCCAAACTGGGCCGGTGAAGTTGGGGGCTACTGGGATTCGGGTGGAAATCAATGCCCCTGTGAAGCCCTAAGGTTTCTCGTTTGTTTATTTAACTTTTTACAATTCACGGATGAAAAAAATTTGCACCTTGGTTGTGGTGGCAATGCTCAGTGGCTTATTCCATTTGGCGGCGATGCCTATGGAGGTGGTGGAGCCGCAAACAACCCATGCCTGCGAAGAGGTCCATCCCAGCCCATCTGCAGCTGTCAAGGTTGCAACGTGCGTTCATGCGTGTTGTTTGGCCCTTGCGGTGACGCTTACGCCGCTTGCAATTCCCAAGGGGATCATGGACAGTGGTTTAGTTAACCCCGTGGTTTCCACCCTGTTGCTTCAAAATCACGTTGGCCGACTCTTTAAGCCGCCCAAGTTCACTCTCCTAAGCTAAAGCCTATTTCGCCCCAAACGGGGCTGCTTATATTTGGAGAATTTGATGAACATGACGCATTACATGGAGTTGCTGGCTGTGAACCAGCCGTGGAACCTTTTGATTTTTATGGCGATTCCGATCGTCTTGGCGGAGACTTTGGCGATATCCGAGCTCTACTTGCTCTTCACTCGGAATTTTTCCGGGTGGGTGCATCAACTCAATCGCGCTTGCGGGATTGCAGTGGGCTTGTATTTTGTAGGCGTGATCGCATACCTGTTGGTGAATGCGGTGGTGCCTATTACCAAAGCAGGGGAGTGGCGCACCGCCATTGATGTGATTGCCGTGGGGTCGTACCTGATCGGGGGCTTGCCATTGGTCTATATCGCTCTCCAAGAACTGGGCTGGGTCAACGCCCACGCTAGCGCGGAGCATCAACGCAAGGTGCATGCGATTTGTGTGGCCTTGTTCTTGGTTTTTGGTCATGTCGCGATGATCACCGGCATGTTGGATCCCACGCTCTTTGCCAGTGGTGACGACATGGGTCACGGCGGTATGTCAGGGATGACCCATACGCCTTGAGCCTAGGAACGCGCTTGCCAAACGGGGTGCTTTTGCATCACCGCATCAAAAGCGCTTGAATTTTCAAAGTGGGAAAGCCATTGGCGCAGGCTTTTCCAATCTTGGTTCTCAAACCAATGGGTATCCGTATGGGCAAATTGCCGAACAAAGGGCGCAATGGC
>JBAXOC010000088.1:0-6120 GCA_037133455.1 Comamonadaceae bacterium
GTTCACTGCATCTATCACGCGCGAATTGTCAATAAAAAAGTAAAACGTATGGTCCGGGTTGGCGGGGTCATGGGGATGGCGTCTTTGCGCTTCTTCCATGGAAATGAGCTCGCCCACATACTCGATGACGGTTGTTCCCAATGCAATTGGGCGCAGAGCAAAAACACCTAGCCCATGGAGATCAGAGCGTCTTGTTTCAATGAACACATCACCCCCAATCAGTGGGTCTTGCGCGCAGCGCTCTCGGCTTTGTGTTGCTCCAAGCTCACCATGGGGGCATCCGCCTTTTTCCAAGCGGTAAACCCGCCATCGATGTGGGCTACGTTGGTCATGCCCATGTCCCGTAAAGTCTTGGTTGCCAAGGCACTTCTCCAGCCTGCGCCACAAAACAGGATGAACTCTTTGCTTTCGTCGGCAAAAACTGGTTTGAAATACGGCGAGGCTGAGTCCACCCAAAATTCGAGCATACCCCGAGGCGCAAGCAGTGCGCCTGGCAGCGTACCTTCTTTCTCCAGTTCGCGTGGGTCTCGGATGTCAACGATTTGAACCTTGGAGTCGTTCAATCGATCACGCACTTGGTCTACGCTATAGGTGATGACTTGGGCCATCGCTTCGTCAACGAGGGCTTGAAACCCTTTGGTGATAGGCATAGACGTTCTCCAGTGTGATGTATTTATAAAGCGCGTTGAATGATAATTTTTTGTACGTCGCTGGTGCCTTCGTAAATTTGGCAGACGCGCACATCACGGTAAATTCGCTCGACAGGAAAGTCACTGACGTATCCATAGCCGCCCAGTGTTTGAATGGCAACGGTACAAATTTTTTCAGCGACCTCGCTGGCAAACAGCTTGGCCATGGCCGCTTCTTTCAGGCAAGGGCGTTCTGCGTCGCGCAAGGCGGCGGCGTGCCAAATCAACTGGCGGGCGGCTTCGAGTTCGGTTGCACATTCGGCTAAGCGAAACCCAACGGCTTGGTGGTTGAAGATGGCGGTGCCAAAACTTTCGCGTTGTTTGGCATATTCGATGGCGACTTCGAGTGCGCTGCGTGCCATGCCAATGCTTTGGGCGGCAATGCCTATGCGCCCACCCTCCAAACCGCCAAGTGCGATTTTGTAGCCTTCACCTTCTTGACCGATCCGATTTTCAACAGGAATACGGCAGTTGTCGAAATTGATTTGCGCGGTGTCACTAGAGTGTTGGCCGAGCTTGTCTTCGATGCGGGCGACGACATAACCGGGAGTAGTAGTGGGAACAATAAATGCCCCCATGCCTTTTTTGCCAGCGCCTTTATCCGTTACCGCAATGACGATGGCGACATCGCCGTTTTTCCCGCTGGTAATGAATTGCTTGACACCGTTGATGACATACGCGTCGCCCTCTTTGACCGCGGTGGTGCGCAAGGACGATGCATCAGACCCTACATGCGGCTCGGTGAGGCAAAAAGCGCCTAATAGCGCGCCTTGTGCCAAGGGGGTAAGCCATTGTTTCTTTTGTTGGGTAGTGCCGTAGCGCATCAAAATGGCATTGACTGGGCAATTGGTCACACTGATAGCCGTGCTGGTGCCACCGTCGCCTGCGGCAATCTCTTCTAAGACCACCGCCAAACTCAGGTAGTCCAAATGGGCGCCGCCCCATTCTTCGGGAACACAAATTCCATAGGCGCCCAGCTGCGCTAAACCCCTATGGGCGTCTTTGGGAAAATGGTGTTGCTTGTCCCATTGCGCCGCATGCGGCCAGAGTTGCTCTTGCGAAAATGCGCGAACCGCCTCGCGGATCATTTCTTGGTCGGCGTTGAGTAACATCGGATGCGCCTACAGCACTTCAAGGGCGACAGCGGTACCTTCGCCTCCGCCGATGCAAAGCGTTGCCAAGCCTTTTTTTAGTCCCCGTGCTTTGAGCGCATAAATCAGTGTGACCATGATGCGCGCGCCTGATGCACCGATGGGGTGACCGAGCGCACAAGCGCCTCCGTTGACATTGACTTTGTCGTGCGGAACGTTCAGCTCTTTCATCAGCGCCATCGGCACCACCGCAAAGGCTTCATTGACCTCCCACAAATCGACATCCGCTACCGTCCAGCCTGCTTTAGATAAAGCTTTTTGCGTCGCGCCTATCGGCGCGGTCGCAAACCACTCGGGTTCTTGGGCATGGGTAGCGTGGCTGACGATACGGGCCAAGGGTTTGCAGCCCAAACGCTGCGCCGTGCTTTCGCGCATCAAAACAATGGCGGCTGCGCCGTCGTTGATCGAGGAGCTGCTGGCCGCTGTAATGGTGCCGTCTTTTTTAAACGCGGGTTTGAGGCTGCTGATTTTGTCTAACTTCACTTTGCCTGGGCCTTCATCGATAGACACGATGCGCTCACCGCTTCGGTCTTTGACGCTCACAGGTGTTATTTCAGCTGCAAAAGCGCCAGAGGCCGTCGCGGCTTGGGCGCGCTGAACGCTGGCAGTGGCGAATGCGTCTTGCTCAGCCCGGGTGAATGCATATTTGGCGGCGCAATCCTCGCCAAACGTTCCCATGCTGCGACCGGCTTCGTAGGCATCTTCCAAACCGTCGAGCATCATGTGGTCAAAAATTCGGTCGTGCCCAATGCGGTATCCACCGCGTGCCTTTGGCAAAAGATACGGCGCATTGGTCATACTTTCCATGCCGCCGGCAATCAGAACGTCGTGCGTTCCGGCAATCAGCATGTCGTGGGCAAACATGGCAGCGCGCATGCCGGAGCCACACATCTTGGACAACGTAACAGCGCCGGCACTTTTTGGTAAGCCGCCTTTGAACGCCGCTTGACGGGCCGGGGCTTGGCCTTGGCCGGCCATCAAGCAGTTGCCAAATAAGACCTCGGTCACAAGCGCAGGATCAACACCAGCCCGTGTTACTGCGGCTTGAATGGCTGCACCGCCGAGGTCATGGGCGGCGAGGCTGGCGAAGTCGCTTTGAAAACTTCCCATCGGGGTTCGCGCAGCGCTGACAATCACAATGGGGTCGTTCATGGCAATGGCTTTCAGTGAAATGGTAAAAAATTACGTGGGAGCAAACCGTTTTTCACGCTCGTAGGGAAAAACGTCGTGAACATAACCTTGGGCGATGCGGTCTTTGTGGCCCTGCCAGAAGTCTACGTCAAGCAAGTCAGCGTGATGCTTCATAAAGACGCCACGCACAGCCGGGTTGCCTAAAAGGAAAGGGGCAAAGGTTTCAGGAAAAACGTCTTTGGGCCCGACGCTGTACCAAATTTCACCCGACATTTCTTCTTCCTCGTTGCGCGGAAGTGGAACTTTGCGGAAGTTGCAATCGGTGATGTATTCAATCTCGTCGTAATCGTAAAAAACAACTTTGCCATGGCGCGTGATGCCAAAATTTTTCCACAGCATGTCGCCAGGGAAAATATTGGCAGCGACCAAGTCTTTGATTGCGTTACCGTATTCAATCACCCCGCGCTCAATCTGGACATGCGCCTCTTGGGCTGCTGAATTGGTTTCAGGTTGCATGCCGCCCGCGTCAAAAGCCTCTTGAAGGTAAATATTGAGCGGGATCATGCGCCGCTCGATATAGACGTGTTTAACGATCACCTCGGTGGTGCCGTCGCCGTCTTTGTCAATAATTTCTAACTGACTAGGTGCAAATTTTTCGATCTCTGCAATCAATTCGTCATCAAACCGATCACGCGGGAATCCGACTTCGCTGTATTCCAAGGTATCGGCCATGCGGCCCACTCGGTCGTGTTGCTTCACTAATAAATATTTGCCCTTGATCTGCTCGCGGCTTGTATCTTTGGGCGGTGGATAAAAGTCTTTAATGACTTTGAAAACGTAGGGAAAGCTAGGTAAATCAAAGACCAGCATGACCATGCCTTTGATGCCCGGGGCGATCCGAAATTTGTCGGTAGAGTGTCGTAAGTGGTGAAGAAAGTCCCGGTAAAAAAGCGTCTTACCTTGTTTTGCCAAACCCAATGCATTGTAAATTTCATTTCGCGGTTTGCGCGGCATCATGCTACGCAAAAATTGGACGTAGGCTGAAGGAATTTCCATGTCGACCATGAAATAGGCCCGGGCAAAGCTAAACAACATGAGTAAATCATCTTCGCCAAACAATGCCGCATCAATCACCAACTTTTCTGATTTGTGGTGCAACACGGGCAATGCAAACGGAAACTCATTGAAGCCATTGATTAACTTGCCAACAACATAGCATCCCTTGTTACGAAAAAACAAACCTGACAGCACCTGTATTTGGAAGTTTGCGCGCAGCTTTGCATCCCCTAAGCGTCGAGACATCGCTTCTGCAACACGGGCAGAGTCGCGTGGCAAATTCGCGAATTCTTTTTGCAAATCAAAGTCACGCAGCAACTTTTCAATCACTGCAGACATCGTTTCGCGGCTGGGGTAATACGACCGGTACGTCGGTTTGGATTGGGCTTCGCTGTTTTCTATGTACTCGGTACTGACCGCAGGACGGACAAAAATAAAGTCATTTTGAAAATACGAGCGGTGCAAAATTTTCGTAGTGACGGAATTAAAAAAGGTTTCAGCCAATTCCGGTTGGTGGTGGTCCACCAACAGCCCGATGTAATGCAACTTAACTTGTTGCCAAACATCCATGGCTTGTTCCCCCGCTTTGAACTCACGCTCCAAGCGCCCCGAACATTCCAAAACCCGAATATCGTAAAACTCGATCCGCTCGCGCTGTGCCTTTTGCTGACCATGCCAGTCGGCGGCTTCAAAACGTTGCTTAGCGCGGGACGACTCGGTTCTAAAAAGTTGGTAATGCCGGTTAAAACCATCCATCATGGC
Source organism: Comamonadaceae bacterium (assembly GCA_037133455.1). Lineage (GTDB taxonomy): Bacteria > Pseudomonadota > Gammaproteobacteria > Burkholderiales > Burkholderiaceae_C > Allorhodoferax. The sequence continues at coordinate 4,790 of JBAXOC010000088.1, forward strand.
CTTGGCTATTTCGTAGGCCAGCGTCGAGTCAAGTCGGGTGGGAAACATCGACAGTCCTAACGCGGCGTGCGCCCAATGGCTGCGATCGCTTCGCGGTAAATCGATTCAATTCCATCATTGCCTGTGATGCGCATATGTAAATTTTGAAGCAGGCCATCGTGTAAGCCGTAGACACAGCCGTGCAGCGTGACGTCTTGGCCGCGCGACCACGCGTCTTGTAAAACCGTGCTTTGGGCTACATTGAGTACTTGCTCCACCGCATTCAGTTCACAAAGGATATTCGCGCGGGCATGTTCACGTGCCGCTTCGATCATGGCGCGGTGGTGGTCACGCACATCCTGAATATGGCGCAGCCAGTTATCAGCCAAGCCAATACGCGCACCTTCCAAAGCGGCCTGAACACCAGAGCAGCCGTAGTGCCCCACCACCATGACGTCCTTGACTTTCAGTCGCTCCACCGCAAATTGAATGGTTGACAGCGCATTCAAGTCCGAGTGCACCACGACGTTGGCCACGTTGCGGTGAACAAAAATTTCACCCGGCGCTAAGCCAATAATTTCATTGGCAGGAACGCGGCTGTCGGAACAACCGATCCACATATAGCGCGGTTTTTGTTGGCTTAGGAGGCTGGTAAAAAACCCCGGGCGGCTGCGTTCCATTTCAGCAGCCCAGCTGCGGTTGCGGGCAAAGAGATCGTTGAGGTCAGACATATTTGAATAAATGGTTAAGACACCGTCATTACTTAAGGGGGGGGGAAATCCTGTTTGTCAATTGAACTTGAACTGTTGTTTGGTAAAGTGAGAGTAAATCTTTTTCAATATTGGTAATATTTAGTGAATTAATACTTTGACTTTTACTGGTTATCTTAATTAAATCATGTGAAATCCATCCGTCTTTATTAATATAATTTAACATATTACCGCGTACACAAAGTGCTCCGTAATTAGAAGTGTCTTTATCACTAAAACCTACCAACGATACGCCCATGCTTGCAAAGCTTGTATTCCAATGTGCAAGTTTTACTATAGTGGGTAAAATATCAACTTGGCTACTAATTTGCGAATCAACTCCAGGATTTACGCCAGGTCCTAATATTAGCAATGGTATGTGAAAAAGATTGGGGACGTTGGATGGGTCTTTAGTAAACTCGCTAGCATGATCTGCGGTGATGATAAAAATCGTATTATCGAAATACCCTGATTTTTTTGCTGAAGAAAAAAACTCTCCCAGCGCCCAATCTGAATAATAAATAGCATTATTTGCTTTATTTTCATTCGTCCCATCTGGATATTTCTTCCACTGGTCACTTGGAATCAACCATGGTGTATGTG
>JBAXOC010000089.1:0-6063 GCA_037133455.1 Comamonadaceae bacterium
TTGCTCTCCGTTTGCGCGGCAAACACAAGGCCATTTACACGCCTCACGTAGATACAGGCGACTTCATTGTCGTCATCAACGCAGCTCGCCTGCGCGTCACGGGTGCCAAATCCATCGACAAAGTGTATTACAGCCACTCAGGCTACCCCGGTGGCATTTCCGCCATCAACTTTCGCGATATGCAAGCCAAGTTCCCTGGCCGTGCTTTGGAAAAAGCCGTCAAGGGCATGCTTCCAAAAGGCCCTCTGGGCTACGCGATGATCAAAAAACTCAAGGTTTATGGTGGTGCTGAGCATCCCCATACCGCCCAACAGCCTAAAGTGCTGGAAATCGCAGGAGCTGCAAAATGATTGGTGATTGGAACAATGGAACCGGTCGTCGCAAATCCAGCGTGGCCCGCGTTTTCTTGAAAAAAGGCTCCGGCCAAATCGTCGTGAACGGCAAAGCCATTGAAAATTTCTTTGGTCGCGCTACTTCCATCATGATTTGCAAGCAGCCTCTGCTTTTGACCAACCATGCCGAAACTTTCGACATCATGGTCAATGTGGCTGGCGGTGGTGAATCCGGTCAAGCGGGCGCAACCCGCCACGGAATCACACGCGCTTTAATCGATTACGATGCAACGCTCAAGCCTATGCTGAGCCAAGCCGGCTTCGTCACGCGTGATGCGCGCGAAGTTGAGCGTAAGAAGGTCGGCTTCCACGGCGCGCGCCGTCGCAAGCAGTTCTCCAAGCGTTAATCCTTCACCGGATTGCAAAAAAGGCCGCCCGGGCATCGCTTGGGTGGCCTTTTGTCCTTTAAGGGTTTTTTATGCGCTTTCGATTGTTACGCCGCCGACTCACCATCAGCGCACCGCGCATGTCGGTGCGCAGCGCCCTGCCTTGGCCTTTTCGCTGGGTCTTGATCGCGGTTGTTTTCGGATTTTGCGCGGCTATTGGTTTGTGGGCCTTTGAGTTTGGGCGCGATATTGCAGGCTTAGAAAAGGGCCATTCTGAAGAACTGATAAAAACACGCGCCAAGGTGGTCAGCCTACAAGCCGACTTAGACGCCGCTATTGAGCAACGCGACCAAGCGCAGTCGATAGCCAATACGGCAGGGGTTTTGGTCGCCACAGAAAAAGCGACGACGGGTCTGATGGCTGCACAGGTTAAATTACTGGAAACAGACAACCAAAGACTTCGCGATGACTTGGGGTTTTTCGAGAAGTTAATCCCTGTTGCTGCCAACGACGGCTTGGCGATTAGAGGCTTGCAGGCCGAGGTCAAAGATACTGGCAAAATCCGCTGGCAAGTGCTTGTCATTCAATCGCGCAAAAATGCGCCAGAATTTACGGGGCGCATTGAGATCTCGCTGAATGGAACGCTCAATGGAAAACAATGGGCGGGTAGCGTACCCAGCGGAGGTGTACAAATTAAAATGGCGCAATATGGCCGTTTTGAAGGTGAGTTTGAGGTGCCCATTCAAGTGACGGTCAAGGGACTTACGGCGAGAGTAATGGAGGGCGCAGTAGTCAGGGCAACACAAGTGGCAAAGTTATGACCCGTGAGAGGGACTGCTTTTTACGTAATTTGCGAGGATCAACATGTTCAACAAGAAAAAACAACCCCCGCTGAGAAGCCTGATTGCCGAGGGTGCGCGCGTCAGCGGAGACATCTTTTATTCCGACGGCTTGCGGGTCGAGTGTGAAATTATTGGAAATATCCATCCCAATAACTCCAATCCCAGCATTCTGGTGATTTCCGAGTTCGCTGTTGTCGTCGGTTCTGTGAGCGCGGACCACATCATTGTGAACGGCCGTATTCAAGGCAACGTCATGGCTCGGCTGATGTTAGAAGTTCAACCGAGTGCGCGGATTGAAGGTGACGTTCAGTATGGGTCTTTAGAACTTCACCAAGGAGCCTTGGTCAATGGCCGCCTCACACCGCTGCTCGGCGAAGAGGGAAAGCCCATACTGGCAGTAGAGTCAAATCCCACATAAATTAATATCCGAGCAAATTGCTGTACTATAGCTACTCAACTATTTATTTTGTCGGAACTACACCATGAGCGCAGTCGCTGAATCCATACCCACTGAAATGCCGGCCCCCATTTTGTTCACCGATAGCGCGGCGGCCAAAGTAGCTGACCTGATTGCCGAAGAAGGCAACACAGACTTGAAACTCCGGGTTTTCGTTCAGGGCGGTGGATGCTCAGGATTCCAGTACGGCTTTACATTTGACGAAATCACCAATGAGGACGACACGACGATGACCAAAAATGGCGTGTCCTTATTGATTGATGCCATGAGCTACCAATACTTGGTGGGCGCAGAAATTGATTACAAAGAAGATTTGCAAGGTGCGCAATTTGTGATCAAAAATCCCAATGCCACGACGACCTGTGGTTGCGGATCGTCTTTCTCGACCTAGACCTTAGCCCATACCCCTCGCCACTGTTAGGCGAGGTAAATAGCGCCCAAAATACGAGCGCCCTTTGCGCCTGTGACACTAGGAACACTCGCAGGTTTGCTTTGAACCGTTTGTTGCGCCAACCAGGCAAACGCGCACGCTTCCACAAGATGTGGCTCGATACCTAGCGCTTGAGAACTGCAAACATGGGCATCCGGCGCCAATGCCTGTAAGCGTTCCATCAAAGCCAAATTAAACGCACCACCGCCACACACCACCAAGGTTTCACAGACCATCGACGTTGAGCGCATCCCTTCAACACAAGCCCAGGCCGTTAACTCCACCAAAGTCGCTTGAACGTCTTTCGCAGGCAAGTCCTCAAAGCCTTGTAACCGGGCATTCAACCAATCCCCATTGAAAAGGTCTCTGCCGGTACTCTTGGGTGGGGGCTTCTTAAAAAACGCGTCATCTTGCAGCCGAGCCAGTAGCGCCTGACTTACCGTGCCTTGGGCCCCCCATTGACCCCGGTCATCGAACGTTGCGCCGGTATGCAAATGGCACCACGTGTCCATCAATGCATTTCCCGGCCCGCAGTCAAAACCCAACAGAGGCCCTTGGGCTTGTGCGCTATTGGAGGCAGGCACCAGTGTGATATTGGAGATTCCACCGATATTAAGAATGGCTCGGGCTTGGTTTGAATGGCCGAAAAATGCACGGTGAAAGGGTGGAACCAATGGAGCACCTTGTCCACCTGCAGCTAGGTCTCGACTGCGAAAATCGGCCACCACATCAATCCCGCACCACTCAGCCAACAACGCTGGCTGGTTGAGTTGAATGGTGTAACCGATGGAATCAAATGCTTGCGGGCGGTGCCGCACCGTTTGGCCATGGGCACCGATAGCGCGAACCGCATTAGCGGGCAAGTGGTGGGTTGCTAGCAACTCGGATACGACATCCGCATAAATACGGACCAAGGCATTGGCTGCTAAAGCACCCCGGTGGATTTCATTGGACCCCTCCGAATTGAGGCTCAAAAATTCTTGCCTCAAAGCGGGCGCAATTGCGCGGCTGGCATGACCTATGACTTCGATTGGAATATGTCCGTCTGTACTTCGCACCAAAACGCCATCGACACCGTCTAACGAGGTCCCCGACATGAGTCCAATAAACCATTCGGACATGAGCAACGAGGCCTTGTGTGGTTTACTGGACGTTGCCGATTTGCAATAGCGCTGCTGCGTTAAGCTGAGAGCGCGCCAACTGTGCTACTTTGTCAAACTGCGGCTTTACAGAAGCGCTCACCGGCACGGGGGCGCTTTGGCGAGCGAGGGTTAACGGGTCTTTGTGCGCGCCATTGACCCTGAACTCGAAATGCAAATGGGGGCCAGTGGCCCATCCTGTGGACCCTACCAAGCCCACGTTTTGTCCTTGGCTTACGTTTTGGCCGCGCTTAACGTTGATACGGCTTAAATGCGCGTACACCGTGGTGTGGCTGCCACTGTGTTTCACGATGACTACGTTACCAAAACCATTTTGGACCCCCGCAAACTCCACGACCCCATCTCCCACCGTCCGAACAGGAGTTCCGGTTGCCGCACCGTAATCCACGCCCAAATGGGCGCGCCATGTCTGCAAAATCGGATGGAAACGCATCTTGAAGCCACTGGTAACCCGGGAAAAGGCCATGGGAGAAGCTAGAAATGCACGACGAAGACTCTCTCCTGCCAGCGTGTAATAGCCGCCTTTGGTCAGAGAGTGTGTAGCTGAAGATGTGCTTTGTCCTAAAGCCTCTTGAAACCAAACGGCTTGGTAGGTTTTCCCTGCATTGAAGAATTCGGCGCTGATGACTCGACCTGCCCGCAAGGGCTCTCCATCGCCTTCCAGTGTTTCATACACCACTGAAAAACGGTCGCCTTTTCGTAAAGCTCGGTGAAAGTCGATATCGCCGGAAAAAATTTCTGCAACTTGAACGGCGATTGCATCTGGGATTTGCGCCTCATCGGTTGCTGCGAACAAAGAAGATTGAATGGTCCCGCTGGCCAAACGGGTGCTTGCGCTCATTGGTAAGGTTTCGAGCTTTGATCGCAAGCCTGCTGGGGTTTGTTGGATGCTTAGGCGCTTGAATTTACCGTCGTCTTCAGGGCTCCAGCGAACAGTCAAGCTGACCAATGCACTGTTTGCGTCAGCTTCTGCGCTGACATTTCTTCCCACGCGACCCAGTAAATGCTGCTGTGCTAAAGGATCTTTTCGCAAAAAGGCTGCGGCATTGGGGTCCGAAATACCTAAACGTTTTAAGAGTGCATCTACGGTATCAGCACTTCGGGTTTGATCCGTTCGATACAACCTGAAAGCTTGCTGGGCTAAAGCATCGGATTGCGTTGCAATAGCTAAAGTATCAACCGCTTCAACGACGGTACGTACCGGTAGCTTGTTCGCATCGGGAGCCAATGTTGCGACGGCATAGGACAGCCCTGTTCCTGCGAGCAATAGCGAAACCACTCCTGCGGCAATCCGCCGAGGATGGTTCTGGGCAACACGGGCTACATAGCCCATTGCGCTTCGCACAACAGTTATCAATCCGTTTACCAAAATAGGGCTCCGTAAGATCGGGCGTCACATTAAATGTGAGGGGCTCCGGGCTGCGACTGGGCCGGGACTAAAATCAGCCGCACAGCCCGCAATTTTCGCATGAGAGGGGCTGAAGTATATAGGGCTTACCCTTTGGATCTTAGAAAACCCGTTATGAATCAAGCCTCTAAACCCTTATCTTCTGTTTCTGATGCCGTCAAAGAGGCCTTGGCCGTGTCTTTGCGGGGTTGCGACGAGCTCATCCCGCAAGACGAGTGGGTTAAAAAGCTGGTGCGCTCCGAAGCGACTGGCAAACCCCTACGCATCAAACTCGGCCTGGACCCCACCGCGCCGGACATCCATGTGGGCCATACGGTGGTTCTCAACAAAATGCGCCAACTCCAGGATTTAGGCCATACCGTTATTTTTTTGATTGGCGACTTTACGAGCATGATCGGCGACCCTTCAGGGCGAAACACCACGCGTCCACCACTCACAGCAGAGCAAATCAAAGTCAACGCTGAAACTTATTACAAACAAGCCTCTTTGGTCCTTGACCCAGCCAAAACCGAAATTCGCTACAACAGCGAATGGAGTGATCCCTTGGGCGCACGCGGAATGATCGCTCTGGCTTCGCGCTACACCGTGGCGCGCATGATGGAACGCAATGACTTCCACGACCGCTTTAAAGCGGGCCAATCCATCAGCGTTCACGAATTTTTATACCCTTTGATGCAAGGCTATGACAGTGTGGCCCTTCACAGCGATCTCGAGCTTGGTGGAACCGATCAGAAATTCAACCTCTTAGTGGGCCGTCAATTGCAAGCTGAGTATGGCCAAGAGCCGCAATGTATTTTGACCATGCCGCTTTTAGAAGGATTGGACGGCGTTGAAAAAATGTCCAAGAGTAAAAACAACTACATCGGTATCTCCGAAGCACCCAACACCATGTTTGCCAAGGTGCTGAGTATTTCCGATGCGTTGATGTGGCGGTGGTATACCTTGTTGAGTTTTAAGTCAGAGGCGTTCATTGAGGCACTCAAAGCAGAAGTCAACGCAGGGCGTAACCCCAAAGAAGCCAAGGTGGCACTGGCTAAAGAAATTACCG
>JBAXOC010000090.1:0-6049 GCA_037133455.1 Comamonadaceae bacterium
TCATCATTGTGGCCATTACGATGGCTATTGCTTACCCTAATCTTCCTGATATCTCGGACCTCGAAGATTACCGACCCAAACTCCCTCTGCGAATTTTCTCAGCGGAAGGCGATTTGCTAGGCGAGTTTGGTGAGGAGCATCGCACTCTCACCCCGATAGCCGAAATACCCGACGTGATGAAAAATGCCATTTTGGCAATTGAAGACGCACGGTTTTTTCAGCATGGCGGGGTGGACTATGTGGGCATGGTTCGAGCGGCGCTTGCTAACTTAGGGCGTGCCAAAAGCCAAGGGGCCTCTACGATCACCATGCAAGTGGCTCGCAATGTTTACTTGTCTTCGGAGAAAACGTTCACCCGAAAAATCTATGAAATTTTGCTGACCTTCAAGCTTGAGCACAACTTCAGCAAAGACCAAATTCTTGAAATCTACATGAATCAGATTTTTCTAGGCAACCGCGCCTACGGTTTCGCAGCGGCCAGCGAAACCTATTTTGGCAAGCCTTTGAAAAATATCACGATCGCAGAAGCAGCCATGCTGGCGGGCCTGCCAAAGGCGCCCTCGGCCTACAACCCCATCAGCAACCCCAAAAGGGCACGCATCCGGCAGCAGTACATTATTGAGCGGATGCTTGAAAACGGCTTTATTACAGCCCAAGAGGCTGAAACAGCCAAGCAGCAGGTTCTTCAAATTAAAACCGCCGCAGCCCGCCACCAAGGCCACGCAGACTATGTGACCGAAATGGTCCGCCAGGCCATGTTTGCCCAATACGGCGAAGAGACTTACACACGGGGATTGGATGTAGTCACTACCATCATTCATGCAGACCAAGAAGCGGCTTACAAAGCGCTGCGCCGCGGCATTATGGATTTTGAGCGGCGGCAGGTTTACCGCGGTCCTGAGAAATTTATTACCTTGCCAACCGACGCTCAAGAAATGGAAGATGCGATTGACGAAGCGCTCGATGAGCATCCAGACAATGGAGACGTCCAGTCCGCGGTGGTCATCAGTGCGGACCCTAAAAAGATTCGCGCTTTGCGCCATGCATCTGAACTTGTCGAAATTACAGGCGAAGGACTCAAACCGGCCCAATCCGGTCTTTCCGAGAAAGCCGCTCCCAATATTCGCATTCGACCTGGCGCCCTGATTCGCGTTGTCAAAATGGCCAAAGGCGGTTGGGAAATTACCCAACTGCCCGAAGTTGAAGGCGCTTTCGTCGCGCTTGATCCGCGTGACGGCTCGATCAAGGCGTTGGTCGGCGGCTTTGATTTTGTGAAAAACAAATTCAACCATGTCACCCAAGCCTGGCGTCAGCCCGGGTCGAGTTTTAAACCTTTTATTTATTCTGCCGCTTTAGAAAAAGGGTTTACGCCGTCCACCGTAATAAACGATGCGCCGCTGTTTTTCGATTCCGATGTCACTGGAAGCCAGGCGTGGGAGCCCAAGAATTACGACGGTACGTTTGAAGGTCCCATGTCTTTGCGACGCGGCTTGGCCAAATCAAAAAATATGATTTCCATTCAGATTTTGCAAGCGATTGGAACGCGCTACGCCCAAGAATGGATCACAAAATTTGGTTTCGATCCAGACAAACACCCGCCCTACCTCACCATGGCTTTGGGCGCCGGCTCAGTGACACCCATGCAAATGGCGACGGGGTATTCCGTTTTTGCCAATGGGGGCCTACGCATCAACCCATGGCTGGTCTCTAAAGTCAGCGAGCAACGCGGAAAGCTGCTGGTTGAAACCGCTGTGCCTGCTATAGACGAAGCCAACCGCGCGATCGAACCGCGCAACGCCTTTTTGATGACCAGCCTATTGCAAGAGGTTACCCGCTCGGGTACAGCAGCCAAGGCGCAGGCCACTTTAAAGCGCCCAGATGTGTATGGAAAAACCGGGACTACCAATGACTCTATGGACGCGTGGTTCGCGGGCTACCACCCCACATTGGCAGCAGTCACGTGGATTGGCTACGACACTCCTCGCAAACTCGGCGACCGCGAAACAGGCGGCGGCCTGAGTCTTCCTGTCTGGATTAGCTTTATGGAAACGGCGTTGAAAAATACACCCATTAAGGAACCTGACGCACCCGCTGGCGTGGTTTATCTCAACAATGAATGGTACTTTGAAGAGTTCTCTAAGGGAACTGGGGTGAATTCACTCGGTACAGGCGAAAAAACCACGAACTCTCAGCGGCAAACTCTTCCTGCAGCAGACGAGAAAAAGACCATATTGGACTTATTTAGAAATTAATCAGCGGCTAAAGTTCAAAGGCAGTCCCGCTTGGGCGCTTGCATCTTTGGACAAGGTGTCAAAAAACTCGCCTTGTCCTTTGGTGTCTTCCCACACGCCGTCTTGCCAGCGAAAATGGTAGCCGCCAGATCGGGCTGCGATCCAAACTTCGTGCAGGGGTTTTTGTAGATTGATAATAATTTGGCTGCGGTTAGGAAACGACAATGTCACCATGGAGCCGACGCGTTGGTTGTCAACATCGACATCGTCCATGTCATTCATTTTGTCGCAGCAGACCTCTATCGTTTGCAACAATGCTTCGGCAAGGTCCATGAATTCAGGGTCAGTCATTACAATTTCACTATGTTAAAAACAAAACAAATTCTAGTCATCGCGATTGTCCTGGGGTTTTATGGGTTCAATCTGACGGGCTGTGGTCAAACGGGGCCTTTGTACCTTCCAACCAAAACGTCCCAAATTTCAATCCCAAGCAGTATCGCCTTTCTCTGACTTCTTTTTTTCCTTTTTCATGAACACCTCAGACTTACCCGGCTTTCCCCACTTTCATTTCGAAGGCGGACAACTCTTTGCCGAAGGTTGCGCCTTGACTGATTTGGCAAAAGCCCATGGGACCCCCTTGTTTGTCTATTCCAAAGCATCGATGCTTGCAGCTCTGAGCGCTTACCAAAAAGGCTTCGCAGGTCGTAACGCGCGCATCTGCTATGCCATGAAAGCGAACTCATCCCTGGCAGTCTTACAAGTGTTCGCAAACGCCGGTTGTGGTTTTGATATCGTTTCAGGGGGAGAGCTTGATCGGGTCGCGGCTGCGGGAGGTGATCTATCCAAAGTGATATTTTCAGGCGTTGGGAAAACGCGTGCTGAAATGCAAAAAGCCTTGGCTGTGGGAATAGCATGCTTCAATGTGGAAAGCGACGCCGAGCTTGAAGTTCTTTCTGAAGTTGCCCAAGCGATGGGGCAACGCGCTCCCGTCAGCATTCGCGTGAATCCCAATGTGGATGCTAAAACCCACCCCTATATTTCTACCGGACTCAAAGGCAACAAATTTGGCGTAGCCCATGAGAACGCCCTCCAAACATACCAACGTGCTGCGCAGCTCCCCGGGCTTCGTGTGGTCGGGATTGACTGCCATATTGGTTCTCAAATCACACAATCCACACCCTATCTTGACGCAATGGACCGTGTTTTGGACTTGGTGCAAGACATTGAAGCAGCGGGCATCCCCATTGAACACATTGATTTTGGCGGGGGTTTAGGAATCAACTACCAAGCCGATAAGCCACCAGCAGCCGATGATCTTTGGGCGCAATTGCTACTAAAACTCGATGCCAGAGGTTATGGCAAAAGGCTGTTGATGATTGAGCCGGGTCGCTCCTTGGTTGGCAATGCGGGGGTTTGCTTGACTGAGGTACTCTACCTCAAGCCTGGCGAACAAAAAAACTTCTGCATCATCGATGCCGCCATGAACGACCTGCCTCGCCCTGCGATGTATGAAGCGTTTCACCACATCACGCCGCTGATTGAGAAAGTCGGCGCTGGGGTTTCCTACGATGTGGTGGGGCCAGTGTGTGAAAGTGGCGACTGGATCGGCCGAGACCGGAGCCTGAACGTCAAGGCTGGAGATACCCTCGCTGTTCTTTCCGCTGGGGCCTATTGCATGAGCATGTCGAGCAACTACAACTCACGCGGACGCGCTGCAGAAATTTTGGTGGATGGCAGCGCCGCCCATTTGATTCGACAACGCGAAAACCCAGCGCAGCTCATTGCGGGTGAGGTTTTGGTCGGCTAAGTTTTTGCGAAAAATCGGCGCACACGCCAACCCAGCAACACCGCGATAACCGACGCATAGACCCACACTTCGGTGAAATTATTTTTGCCTGCGCGCATCCAAAAAAAATGCAATAAGGACAAAGCAGCGATGGCGTACACCGATTGATGCAGCCGCTGCCAGCGCTTGCTTCCCAACCAGCGCACTGCACGATTAAATGACGTTGCAGCCAGAAGTGTCAGGAGCACAAAAGCCCCAAAACCTAGCCAGATAAAGGGGCGTTTGGTAATGTCACGCAGCGTATCAGCCCAATCAAACCCCATGTCAAGCCAGCAGTAACACAGCAGATGAAGCAAGGCGTAAAAGTAAGTTAACAAACCCAGCATGCGCCTGAACCGAGCCAACTCAGGCCAGCCAAGAAACTGCCGCAACGGCGTGATGGCTAGGGTAAGGCACAAGAACCGAAGTGTCCAATCGCCCGTTGCGCGGCTCAGAAATTCTGCTGGATTGGCACCTAAAGCATCGGTTGCCGCACCCCAAAAAAGCCAAGCAAACGGGACAAGCCCAAATAACAGAACTAGGGGTTTGGCGCTGCTCAGCCGCAAGAACTTTTGCAAAAAATGCACGTTGCGGTTTGAGATTTAAAAAAACTTTTGTAGATCCATGCCGGCGTAGAGTTGCCCGACTTGGGCTTCATAGCCATTGAACATCAGAGTTTTGCGTTTCTTGGCGAACAAGCCATCTTCACCAATCCGACGCTCTGTGGCTTGGCTCCAGCGCGGATGATCCACCGTAGGGTTGACGTTAGAAAAAAATCCGTATTCATTTGCTGCGGCCTTGTTCCACGCGGTAGCAGGCTGTTTTTCAGTGAAACGGATTTTTACAATGCTTTTGCTACTTTTAAAACCGTACTTCCAAGGCACCACCAATCGAACGGGGGCGCCATTTTGTTTGGGCAAAATTTCACCGTACATCCCAAAAGACAAGAGCGTGAGTGGATGCATGGCCTCATCCAAACGCAGTGCTTCTGTATATGGCCAATCCAAAATCCGGCTTCCCACATAAGGCATGGTTTTGGGGTCTGCCAGAGTCAAAAACTCTACATATTTAGCGCTACCTAAAGGCGTAACCCGTTTAATCAGCTGCGCCAGTGAATACCCAACCCACGGTATGACCATGGACCAGCCTTCTACGCAGCGCAGCCGATAGATTCGCTCCTCCATCGGGCTTAACTTCAACAAGTCTTCAAGAGCAAACTTCCCTGGATTTTTGACCAAACCTTCGACCTCAACCGTCCAAGGGTTGGTTTTTAAAGTGTGGGCATTGACTGCGGGATCGGCTTTGTCTGTTCCGAATTCGTAAAAATTGTTGTAGCTGCTAGCGTCTTTGTATGGCGTTGGTTTTTCAATCACCATCGCGCCAGGAATGCCACTCGGCGTAGAAGGTAGCGCGGCCAACTTCCCTGGTTTTTCTATCGCTGAAGCCCCCTGGGCTAAGGCTTGACGAGAAGCCCAACTGGCCATGGACAGCCCTGCGACGCCGGTTGCCATTTGCACCAGCAAGGCTCTGCGATCGGCCACCACCTGTGGCGCTGTGATTTCGCTTGCCAAGGGGTGCACAAACCCATCTTTTTGACTTTGAATCAACATCGTTAAACCCCTAGCGAAAGTTAAAGAGTGCCGTAGCTATGCAAGCCACTTAAAAACATATTGACGCCGATAAAGGCAAAGGTCGTAACCGCCAAGCCCGCCAAGGCCCACCAAGCGGCCACCGTTCCACGCAAACCTTTCATGAGTCGCATATGCAACCACGCGGCATAATTGAGCCACACAATCAATGCCCAGGTTTCTTTGGGGTCCCAACTCCAATACCCGCCCCAAGCCTCGGCAGCCCACAAGGCTCCCAAAACAGTTGCAATGGTGAAAAACGCGAAACCGACAGCGATGGATTTGTACATCACATCATCCAACACTTCAAACGAAGGCAATTTGGCACTCAAGCGCTTGCGGCCTAGCAAAATACCGGCAACGAT
>JBAXOC010000091.1:0-6008 GCA_037133455.1 Comamonadaceae bacterium
GCTGAAAAGCGCGACCATCGCAAGCTCGGCCGCGAACTAGATTTGTTTCATATTGATGAACACGCGCCTGGCCTCGTCTTTTGGCATCCGAAAGGTTGGACACTGTGGCAAGGCGTTGAGCAATACATGCGCAAGGTCTACCAAGACAACGGGTACTTGGAAGTCAAAGGCCCACAAATCATTGACAAAACCTTGTGGGAAAAAACGGGGCACTGGGATAAGTACCGCGAAAACATGTTCACCACGGAGTCTGAGAAGCGGGACTATGCGCTTAAGCCCATGAATTGCCCGGGACACATTCTTATTTTTAAGCAAGGCATTAAAAGCTACCGCGATTTGCCTTTGCGTTACGGCGAATTTGGCCAATGCCACCGCAATGAACCTTCGGGCGGTTTACACGGGATCATGCGGGTGCGTGGTTTTACGCAGGACGACGGTCACATTTTTTGTACCGAAGACCAAATTTTGGACGAATGTGTCAATTACACCGCGTTGCTGCAAAAGGTTTACACCGACTTCGGCTTCAAGAACATTATTTACAAAGTTGCGACTCGGCCTGCGCAGCGCATTGGTAGCGATGAAAGCTGGGACAAGGCCGAAGCTGCGCTGATTGAAAGTCTCAAGGCTTCAGGCTGTGCATTTGAAATTTCTCCCGGCGAGGGGGCTTTTTACGGGCCCAAAATTGAATACACACTCAAGGATGCGATTGGTCGCCAATGGCAGTGCGGCACGATTCAGGTGGATTTTTCCATGCCTGAACGCTTAGATGCGGAATATGTGGGTGAGGATGGCGCCCGCCATCGCCCGGTAATGTTGCACCGCGCGATCGTTGGAAGCCTAGAGCGTTTCATCGGAATTTTGATCGAAGAAAGTGCGGGCGCCTTGCCTTCTTGGCTGGCTCCGGTGCAAATTGCGGTGCTCAATATCACTGACGCGCAGGCCTCATATGCCCGTTCCGTGGCTAAAACGCTGCAAAATCAAGGGCTTAGGGTCGATTTAGACCTCAGAAACGAGAAAATTACGTATAAAATACGTGAGCATTCAATGCAGAAGCTCCCATACCTATTAGTCGTTGGTGACAAAGAGATGGAAGCTGGTGCCGTAGCAGTGCGCGCCCGAGGAGGTAAAGACCTCGGTGCAATGTCTCTCGATGCGTTTGTACAACTCGTCAAAACGGACATTGCTAATAAATCCCTTGTCTAAGGTTTTTCCAAAGATGTTGGTAGTTGTTGTGCATTGCGCGGTTTTAGCCTTTAGGGCAGATATTGTGAAGGATTGAGCCATCGCTACTGAAATTCGTGACCGCCGACAGCGCGAAGAACGTAAACACCGCCTTAACCGGGAAATCATGGCCCCGGAAGTCCGCCTCTCTGGCATTGAAAACGAACCTTTAGGGGTTGTGAGCTTGATGGAGGCCCTTCGACTGGCGGGTGAGTTAGACGTCGATTTGGTTGAAATTGCTGCAACAGCCACTCCACCGGTATGCCGGTTGATGGATTACGGTAAATTCAAATACCAAGAGCAAAAGAAGGCGGCGGAAGCGAAGTCAAAACAGAAGGTGATCGAGGTCAAGGAAATTAAATTCCGTCCTGGTACCGACGATGGCGACTACAACATTAAAGTGCGCAACATCAAGCGCTTTTTAGATGACGGTGACAAGTGCAAAATTACGCTGCGGTTTCGCGGACGTGAAATCACCCACCAAGAAATCGGGTTGGCGCTGTTGCAGCGTATCCGTGAAGAATTGGCAGATTTGATTTTGGTGGAGCAGTTTCCTAAGTTGGAAGGCCGCCAAATGGTCATGATGATTGCACCTGGCAAGAAAAAGCAGGGTGGTGCGGCTAAGCCGGTGCAAGAAGCAACGGCTTAAGTCCTCAGTGGTTAGAGAGTAGAAATTTGAGAATTCGTACTGGTTTGGTCACCGGTACGGTAGCTTAAGTACTTTAAGTACTTTCGCAGGTGGTACTGGCGTTATTCGCTGGTGCGCCATTAAAAGTGGCTCGGGGCCAACAAGGCTGGGATCGGTTTCCAGACGCCTCACGAGCACAAATGAAAAGGAGCATACACATGCCCAAAATGAAGACCAAGAGCGCGGCGAAAAAACGCTTTCGCGTCCGTCCAGGTGGAACCGTTAAACGCGGCCAAGCCTTCAAACGTCACATTCTGACCAAGAAGACCACCAAAAATAAACGCCACTTGCGCGGTTCAACTGCTGTTCATGAGACCAATATGGGTCACATGGCACAGATGCTGCCAGGCCGTGGTATTTAATTAACGACGAACAAGGAGTAACACAATGCCTCGCGTCAAACGTGGTGTAACGGCTCGCGCCCGCCACAAAAAAGTACTAGCCCTTGCAAAAGGTTTTCGCGGTCGCCGCGGTAATGTTTTCCGTATCGCTAAAGAAGCGGTAATGAAAGCCGGGCAATATGCCTACCGTGACCGTAGAACGAAAAAGCGTGTTTTCCGTCAATTGTGGATTGCGCGTATCAACGCAGCAGCCCGTCAATGCGGCATGACATACAGCCAATTTGCGAACGGTTTGAAGAAAGCCCATATCGAGATCGACCGCAAGGTTCTGTCTGATATTGCGGTGCATGACATGGTTGCTTTTGCTGGCATCGTGGCACAAGTGAAAGCCAAGCTCGCCGCTTGATTCACTAGCGTGCGCCCATGAAACCATAGCGCACGCAGCACCATAGACAAGGGCTAGAGCTTGAAAGAGCGCTAGCCCTTTTTCCTTGATCAGAGAGTTCTAAATTGTTATGACCGACTTGAATGACATTGTCGACCAGGCCAAGGCCGCTTTTGCTCAAGCAGCAACGCCTGCCGATCTTGAGAATGCCAAAGCTTTGTACTTGGGTAAAGCCGGGCGTCTTACCGAGCTCATGAAGGGCATGGCTGCGCTAAGCGTGGATGAAAAAAAATCCCGTGGTGCCGCGATCAACCTGGCTAAGCAAGCGATCGAGTCAGCGCTCAATGACCGAAGAAAAGCATTGGCTGATGCAGAGCTGCATTTGCAGCTGCAAGCCGAGGCCCTGGATGTAACGCTGCCCGGCCGCCAACGCGGTGCTGGCGGTTTGCACCCCGTCACGCTCACCCTAGAACGTATTGAATCCATTTTCGGTTCTATGGGGTTTGAGGTCGCCCAAGGGCCTGAGATTGAGACCGACTGGTTTAACTTTACGGCTCTCAATACCCCACAAGACCATCCTGCACGGTCAATGCACGACACCTTTTATGTCGAAGGCGGCACGGAGAACGCCCCGCATCTGCTTCGAACGCACACCAGCCCGATGCAGATCCGCTACGCCGTACAGCATGTCAAAAAATACCGCCAAGCATCAGGAGTTGATGCTTCGACCCCCTTGTTTTCTGGTGATATGCCAGAAATTCGTGTGATCGCACCCGGACGCACCTACCGTGTCGACAGCGACGCTACCCACTCTCCGATGTTTCACCAATGCGAAGGACTCTGGGTGGGTGAAAACGTGAGCTTCAAAGATTTGAAATTTGTTTTCACTGATTTTTGTAGAACCTTTTTCGAAAGCGATGATTTGGTTTTGCGCTTTCGCCCCAGTTTTTTCCCGTTCACAGAACCCAGTGCAGAAATTGATATTCAGTTTCAACAGGGGCCCTTGGCTGGTCGCTGGTTAGAAGTCGCAGGCTCTGGCCAAGTGCATCCCAATGTGATTCGCAACATGGGGCTTGATCCTGAAAAGTTTATTGGCTTTGCCTTTGGCATGGGCCCTGACCGTTTAACGATGTTGCGTTATGACGTGAATGACTTACGGCTATTTTTTGACGGCGATATTCGTTTTCTTTCGCAATTCCAATAAAAACATATGCAATTTCCTGAATCTTGGCTGCGGTCTTTTTGTAACCCTGCGCTTACCACGGAGCAGCTGGCCCACACCCTGACCATGGCCGGTCTTGAGGTAGAAGAACTCAAACCCGTAGCCCCTGCTTTTAGCAAAATTGTGGTCGGTGAAATCTGCCAAGCAGAGCAGCATCCCAATGCCGATCGACTTCGTGTATGTAAGGTGGATGTTGGCTCTGGCACGCTCTTAGACATCGTATGCGGCGCGCCCAATGCCCGTGTTGGTATTCGCGTTCCGTGTGCGTTGGTTGGGGCGGAGTTGCCTCCGGGTGAAGACGGAAAACCTTTCACCATCAAGGTCGGGCAATTACGCGGCGTAGAAAGCCAAGGCATGCTCTGTTCGGCCAAAGAGTTGCAGTTGGCCGATGACCACGGCGGTTTGCTTGAGCTCGCAGCAGACGCCCCGTTGGGCGAGGACATTCGCAGCTATCTCCATTTAGACGACACCTTGTTTACCTTGAAGCTCACACCTAATTTGGCACACTGCTTGAGTGTCTATGGCGTAGCTCGTGAAGTCTCTGCGCTGACTGGCGCACCGCTGATCAAACCTGAATTCCCGCCGGTCTCCGTACTCAACGAAGAGACCGTGAAAGTCACGATCAGCGCCCCTGATTTGTGCGGCCGTTTCTCGGGCCGAATCGTGCGTAACGTTAATACGCAAGCTAAAACACCGCAATGGATGGTGGACCGCTTGGCGCGTTGCGGCCAACGCAGTATCTCAGCCTTGGTCGATATTTCAAACTACGTGATGTTTGAGCTAGGCCGCCCTTCGCATATTTTTGACCTTGACAAAATCCATGGCGATTTAGATGTCCGTTGGGGCAGGGCAGGCGAGCAAATCAAGTTACTCAACGGCAATACCGTTGAAGTTGACGCACAAGTCGGCGTTATCGCTGACGCCGTTCAGGTCGAGTCCTTGGCAGGCATCATGGGTGGAGATGCAACGTCTGTAACCGACGCCACTCACAATGTCTATGTTGAAGCTGCTTTTTGGTGGCCCAAATCAATCGCTGGCCGGTCACGGCGCTTTAACTTTTCTACTGACGCAGGCCATCGGTTTGAACGCGGTGTTGACCCTGCGACTACCGTTGCACATTTAGAGCGCATTACCCAACTCATCATTGATATTTGCGGCACACCCACTACCGCCTGTGGTCCTATCTCGGATCAGCAAGCGCAGATGCCCAGTTCGGTTCCTGTTGCGATGCGTGTCAAACGCGCAGAAAAAATCATTGGCATGCCTTTAACCCAAGTCCAATGTGCGAACGCACTTGAGCGCTTAGGCTTAGAAGTCATTCAAAGCGAAGGCGTACTGACCGTTGTCCCTCCGACGTTTCGCTTTGATATCCAGATTGAGGAAGACCTGATCGAAGAAGTCGCCCGCATGGTGGGGTATGACAACCTTCCGCATACGCCGCCTCTGGCACCCATTACGGCAAAGATTCGATCCGAGTCTGAGCGCAGTGCGTTTACCGTTCGACGCGTCTTGGCCCAATTGGGCTACCAAGAAACGATCAACTTTAGCTTTGTAGAAGAGCGTTGGGAACACGAGTTAGCGGGCAACCCCCAGCCCATTCAACTGCTCAATCCGATTGCCAGCCAGATGAGTGTGATGCGCTCTTCCCTGATCGGATCTTTGTTACAGGTTTTGAAATTCAACCAGGCGCGTAAAGCACCGCGGGTTCGTATTTTTGAAGTGGGGCGTGTATTTTTACGCGATGGCTCGGTTAAAAATTCAGACACGACGGTCCAAGGCGTTAACCAACCCATGCGTATTTCCGGGTTGGCCTGCGGTAGCGTAGATTCTTTGCAATGGGGCCGAAAAGAGCAATCGGTTGATTTTTATGATGTCAAAGGGGAAATCGAAACCTTGCTCGCTCCCTTCAAAGCAGAGTTTCAACCCGCCAGCCATCCTTCGATGCACCCAGGCCGTTGTGCCCGAGTTGTGCTGCATGGCAAAGCCATTGGTTATGTGGGCGAGCTCCACCCAGAGTGGCGTCAAGCGTATGAAATCAGCCAAACGCCGATTCTCTTTGAGTTGGATTTGGATGCCGTTTTAGATCGCCCCGTTCCCAGCTTCAAGGCCGTTGCCAAGTTCCAAGCGGTTCAGCGCGATATCGCCGTGGTC
>JBAXOC010000092.1:0-5954 GCA_037133455.1 Comamonadaceae bacterium
GGCGGTGGAATTCTTCGCCGCCATGCCCGTGATTGCCCATCCGCTCAAACTGTTGAAAGACGTGGGACTGGGTTACCTCACCCTTGGACAACCCTCGCCCACCTTAAGCGGTGGTGAAGCCCAGCGCATCAAACTGGTGACCGAGTTAAGCAAGGTGCGTGATGACATTACCCGACGAGGCCAAAAAGTTCCACATACGCTGTATGTGCTCGACGAACCGACGGTCGGCCTGCACATGGCGGATGTGGAGAAACTCATTGGCGTCTTGCACCGATTGGTGCAAGGAGGTCACAGTGTTGTGGTGATTGAGCACGACTTGGATGTGATTAGCGAAGCCGACTGGGTGATTGACCTTGGGCCCGATGGCGGGACCGGCGGCGGAACGGTCGTTGCCGCAGCCACGCCAGAAAACGTGGTGCGCCTTAAAACGCACACCGGCGTAGCCCTCAAATCGGTCTTAGCCCGCGCTGCCTAAAGACAAACCGGCATGTTCGCGCAGCGGGTGGAAGTGGATTTTTGGGAACCGCTCCTGAGCCAAGCGAACGTCATACGGCGAGGTGCATAAATAGGCCAAGGTATCGGCCGCATCGCGCGCCATGCGTTGGGGATAGGCGTGCACGAAATCGCGCAGCTCGGCTGGCGTGTCTGCCGTAATCCAACGCGCTCCGGTGTACTGGCTTCCTTCGAGACGAATGTCGGCGTCGTACTCGCCCTTCAAACGGTGTTGCACCACTTCGAATTGCAACTGGCCGATGGCGCCCAAAAGCATATTGCCACCCATCTCGGGCTTGAACACTTGGATCGCACCTTCTTCGCCTAACTGCGCCAAACCTTGTTGAAGTTGTTTGGTGCGCAGCGGATTTTTAAGCACCACCGTCATAAAAAGTTCAGGGGCAAAAAATGGCAAACCTGTGTATTGCAGGTTCACGGTTCCGTCGGTGATCGTGTCACCCAATTGAACGCCGCCGTGGGTGGTAAAGCCCACGATATCACCGGCGTAGGCCTCTTCTACCGCCTCGCGGCGCTGGCTCATGAAAGTCACCACGCTGGTGGGGCGCAGCTCTTTGGCCGTGCGCATGACTTTGAGTTTCATCCCTGGCGTGTATTTGCCCGAGGCCATGCGCACAAAGGCAATTCGGTCGCGGTGGTTGGCATCCATATTGGCCTGAACCTTAAAAACCACGCCACTAAAGGCTTGGTCTTCGGGCTGTACCTCTTTCACCACCGGCTGGCGGTTGACCAGGGTGGTACTGGTTCGCGACTGTGGGCTGGGCGCCAAATCGACCAAGGCGTCAAGGACTTCCATCACCCCAAAATTATTCACACCAGAACCAAAAAATACCGGCGTTTGTTTTCCCGCTAAAAATGCGGCATGGTCCCACGCGGGCGAAGCGCCTGTGGCCAACTCCATACTTTCTAATGCGCTGGTCCACTCGTGGCCAAATCGCTTGGCCAAGACATCGGCATCATTCAATCGCACAGCATCAAAATCTTGGGGGCGGCGCTCGCTCCCGCTCTCGAACACCGTCATGGCTTGCGTGCGCAAATTGATGATGCCGCCAAAAGCTTTGCCTTGGCCGACCGGCCAAGTCATGGGCACGCAAGGCATTCCGAGTTCGCGCTCGATCTCATCCAAAATATCCAAAGGCTCACGCACCTCGCGGTCCATTTTGTTGACAAAGGTGATGATGGGAGTGTCGCGCTGTCGGCACACTTCGATCAGACGGCGAGTTTGTGCTTCCACACCATTGGCTGCGTCAATGACCATCAATGCAGCATCGACGGCGGTGAGCACGCGGTACGTGTCTTCTGAAAAGTCTTTGTGGCCCGGGGTATCAAGCAAATTGATGACGTGGTCTCGGTACACCATTTGCATCACACTCGAGGCCACAGAAATACCCCGCTGTTTTTCAATCTCCATCCAGTCGCTGGTCGCGTGACTCGTGGCTTTTCGCGCTTTCACCGAGCCCGCAATTTGAATAGCGCCTGAGAACAGTAACAGCTTCTCCGTCAGCGTTGTTTTGCCCGCGTCCGGGTGGGAAATAATCGCAAAAGTGCGGCGGCGGCGGGTTTCTTGTTCAAAAGACACAGGTCAATTCCAGGGAGGTATCACGTAAAAAGGGGTCTTTGATTCTAAGCGGCGCTGCGTTTTACGTATAATTCGTGGTATCCGAGGAGCGTTGCAGTTCACACAGTGTGAATGAGGCTCGGACCGCGTACCTAGGCAATCGCCTTTTTACCGCACCAACTGCGCTCACCCACGGCTCTGTGAGGTGAGGCTTCCCCCTTAAGAAGTTTCTCTGCTGCAGATCTGCGGTTGTTCAAATCTATTTTTTATTTTTGGAGTGAGCCATGAACGCTGTATTGAAACCGATTAAAAACCAAGACTACGAAATTGCAGACCTGAGCCTAGCCGCTTGGGGACGCAAAGAACTCAACATTGCCCAAACGGAAATGCCCGGCTTGATGGCTATTCGCGAAGAGTTTGCCAAAGCCCAGCCCCTCAAGGGCGCGCGCATTACCGGCTCTTTGCATATGACCATTCAAACCGGTGTGCTGGTTGAAACCCTGCAAGCGCTGGGTGCTGAAGTCCGCTGGGCTTCTTGCAATATTTTCTCGACCCAAGACCACGCCGCTGCAGCACTGGTCGCTGCTGGTACGCCTGTGTTTGCCTACAAAGGCGAGAACTTGACCGATTACTGGGATTACACCCACCGTATTTTTGAATTTTCTGGACGCAAAGGCACCGCTGCCGAAGGCCCCAATATGATTTTGGACGACGGCGGTGACGCTACGTTGCTCATGCATTTGGGCACCAAAGCTGAGAAAGATATCAAAGTCTTGGCTAAGCCGAAAAGTGAAGAAGAGATTTGCCTGTTCAAAAGCATCAAAGCCAAACTCAAAATCGATCCCACTTGGTACAGCCGCCGTTTGAAGAATATCGTCGGTGTCACCGAAGAAACCACCACGGGCGTTTTGCGTTTGAACGAAATGTCTGCCAAAGGCGAGCTCGCTTTTCGCGCGATCAACGTCAATGATTCCGTCACCAAATCCAAGTTTGATAACTTGTATGGCTGCCGTGAATCTTTGGTTGACGCGATCAAGCGCGCAACCGACGTCATGATTGCGGGCAAAGTCGCCTTGGTTGCCGGCTACGGCGACGTGGGCAAAGGTTCTGCCCAAGCATTGCGCGCTTTATCAGCCCAAGTGTGGGTTACCGAAGTCGACCCCATCAACGCGCTTCAAGCAGCGATGGAAGGCTACAAAGTGGTGACCATGGAATACGCAGCTGATAAGGCTGACATTTTTGTCTCGGCCACTGGCAACAAAAACGTCATCACCTACAAGCACATGGCGGCCATGAAAGACCAAGCCATTGTTTGCAACATCGGTCACTTTGACAATGAGATCGACGTTGAATCCCTAAATAAATGCAAATGGGAAGAAATTAAGCCCCAAGTCGACCATGTGATTTTCCCAAGCCAAGGCAAAAAACCTGGCAAGCGCATTATTTTGTTGGCCAAGGGACGCTTGGTTAATTTAGGCTGTGGCACAGGTCACCCCAGTTTTGTGATGTCTTCGAGCTTTGCCAACCAAACGATCGCTCAGATCGAGTTGTTCACCAAGCCCAAAGAATACAAAAATGGCAAGGTCTACGTATTGCCAAAGCATTTGGATGAAAAAGTTGCCCGTTTGCACCTGAAGAAAGTTGGCGCGATGCTGACTGAACTCACCACCGAACAAGCGGCTTACATTGGGGTCAACAAGGCTGGCCCTTACAAAGCGGATACCTACCGGTATTGATGCGCCTGCATGCGTATTGACCAACTTCTGGTTCACACCCAACTCGCGAGCACCCGCTCCCAAGCACAACGGCTGATTGCCGATGGCGTGGAGCGGCTGCAAGGCGATACGTGGAAACGTGTCGTTAAAAATGGCGACGACGTCCCTGAGGGCGCATCTGTTCGCCTGCTTAACGATGCCGAAGCCCGATACGTATCTCGCGGCGGCTTAAAGTTAGAAGCGGCGCTTGCACACGTGGGCTTGAATGTTGCGGGAATGGCTTGCTTGGATGTAGGCCAATCCACTGGCGGTTTTACCGACTGCTTGTTGCAGCACGGTGCGGTATCGGTGGTGGGGGTCGATGTGGGCAGCGCCCAACTCCATCCCCAATTGCGAACCGATCCGCGGGTGCTGTGCGTGGAAAAAGTCAATGCCCGTGCCTTGGAGGCTGCCGATCTGATTGCTGCGTACGAGGACAGCGTTGGCTCGGACGGTATGTTTGATGCTGAAGATGATTCGACTTTGCATAATTCAGATGAGGCCGCCTTGGCGACTGCGTCTGAATTTGTCCCTGCGTTTGATTTGGTGGTAGGCGATTTGTCTTTCATTTCCCAAACGTTGGTGCTGCCGGCCGTGATCCCTTTGCTTAAACCTGGGGGCACTTTGCTCACGCTGGTTAAACCCCAGTTTGAGTTGCAGCCGGGGCAAGTGGGCAAAGGCGGGATTGTCAAAGACGCATCCATGTACCTATTGGTAGAGCAGCGTCTGCGAGACGCATGCGCCGATTTAGGCCTCACGGTCACCGCGTGGTTTGACTCCCCCATTGCCGGGGGCGACGGCAACCACGAGTTCTTTATTTGCGCCCATAAACCGGCTGAAACCGCTATTTCCGATTGAGAACACCATGTTTTCTTCTCCTCGAATTCCAGTGGGTCTGGAATTCTTTCCTCCCAAGACGGCGCAAGGGGTGGATAAGCTGCGCCTAGTGCGTCAGCAACTCTCTATTCTTAAACCTGCTTTTTGTTCAGTCACTTTTGGTGCGGCTGGATCCACGCAGGAAGGCACATTTAGCACGGTAAAGGATATGCTGGCAGAAGGCGCGCCCACCGCATCGCATTTCACTTGTATCAACGCTACCCGCGAAACGGTACGAACGCAACTCGCCACACTCAAAGCCATGGGCGTTCAACGTTTGGTGGCTTTGCGCGGCGATCTGCCTGAGGGCTACCACGAGGGTGATTTTTTATACGCCTCAGATTTGGTCGCTTTTATCCGGGCAGAGACAGGAGATGACTTTCACATTGACGTTGCAGCCTACCCCGAAGTTCACCCCCAAGCCCTTTCGCAAACCGCCGATCTGCAAGCCTTTGCTGCCAAGGTGCACGCAGGGGCCAACTCCGCAATCACCCAGTATTTTTACAACTCGGATGCGTACTTTCGATTTGTAGAGGACCTGGACGCATTGGGCTTGCATATCCCGGTCGTCCCGGGTATTTTGCCCATCACCAATGCCGCGCAGTTGATTCGATTTTCAGATGCCTGCGGTGCTGAAATCCCCCGGTGGATTCGCTTGCGTTTACAAAGCTTTGGCGATGATGTCGAGTCCATCAAAGCGTTTGGCTTGGACGTGGTGACCGATTTATGCGATCAACTACGCGCCGGCGGTGCGCCGTCTTTTCACTTCTACACCTTGAACCACAGCGAGCCGACCTTGGCGCTGTGCGAGCGGCTGGGCCTAGCCGCCTGACTCTAAGGTGTAGGTGGCGTGTTGGTCTTGTTTGAGAATAGCGACCAACTGCGGCAGCGCATCTTTTAAAACGGCTTTGAGCGTAAAGGGCGGATTAATGAGGAACATCCCGCTTGCCGGTAGGCCGGGGCGGATGGTTTCGCCTTCATCGCTTTGCAGCAGTTTGCTAGATTTAACGGTCAAGGTGGCTTCTAGCCAACTTTTGCCCGCCTTGTTAGCCAAGGTTTTGAGTTTTCTTGGCAGATCATGCGCTTCAGGGCGCGGAATAATCGGGTACCACACGACGTAGGTTCCTGTAGCAAAACGCAGCAGTGCATCTGCCACCATCGCGCTCACGCGGGCGTAGTCGTGCTTCACTTCGTAACTGGGATCACACAACAATAAAGCCCGCCGAGAGGGGGGTGGCAAGAATTTCTTCACCCCT
>JBAXOC010000093.1:0-5851 GCA_037133455.1 Comamonadaceae bacterium
AACATTACCAAGCAAACCCAGCCTCGCCCGTGTTTAACGAGCTTTGTTCACTGGTGCTCAAGACGGTAGGGTTAGCCGATGCGTTACGACAGGCGTTGGCACCGCTTGCCAGTCAGATTAGTATGGCGTTTGTTTTCGGTTCGATAGCCAAGGCGCAAGATTCAGCCCACAGTGATGTTGATGTGCTTTTGGTCAGCAATACGCTAAGTTACGGCGATGTATTTGCAGCCTTAGAGCCCGCCAGTCAAGCGCTGAGCCGTACCATCAACCCAGCCCTTTACACCGAAGCCGATTTCAAGGCCCGCCAGCTGAGTGACAATGCGTTCATTACCCGTGTCATGCAACAGCCAAAGATATGGCTGATAGGTCAGGAGGAGTCGCAACAATATGAGCCCATCCACCCCGTTTGAAAACCTGAGCGGCCCCGGAAAGCCACTCAAGGTCGAGCCGCCCGATCCCGCTGAGCAAGCCGGGCTTTTGCGCACCGGCCAGACCGGACTGAGAGACTTTACGCTTTGATTTATTGATGTTCTTAGCTTAGCTTCTGAGTTTTAAAACCGATTTCAAATGCTTATGACTTGGTTAGGGCTTGTCACGTAGTTTGGGTTACGCTCTGCCTGTTTACTCAACAAGGACTTTCCCATGAAAAAACTCATCGTCACCATTACGCTGGAAATGTCGGTTCCCGATGATTGGGAGCTTTTCGAGACATCCGAGGGCGGGCAAGTGATAAAGATGCCTGACAACCAGTTTTTAGATATTGCGATTGAGCCGCTGTTTGCAACCGATCCAGAAGAAAACTGGAGCACGACCGATAGCGATGAAGAGCTTGACACCATTTTGGATATGGTGGAAAGCGAAGATGTGAGTTACGAGTTTATTACGCATTAACTCGCTACAACCTAACTTCGCGCAAGCAAGTTTTATCAAGTTATTGTTTTTCGCGGTGGATCGTGGGGCGCGCTTTTCGTCGCCCTGGGCTGGTTCGTAGAACGGGATTTTTAGGTCTCCGTTTTTATTTATTCCGTTCGTCCCTTTATCAATCTCGGATTTTTGTAACCTGCTATAAACCGCCAAGCTCGGCCCATTAAATAATCTTTTTGAAAGCTTTCTTTATGTACAAATTTGTTCTTCTTTTTTTTGTATTTTTCAATCCCACCGTTGCAGCACTAGCCGCCGATACCAGCCCAGCGCCTGTAGCTTCTGAGAATAAAGAGTTAAAGAAAGCCAGGGAAAGTATTGCAAAAAAGGATTGGCCTGCGGCCATCGTCGTGCTTGAGCCTTATACAAAAAACACTGCAAACGACGCAGATGGTTTTAATTTATTGGGTTACAGCTACCGCAATCTCAAACGCTACGATGAGTCTCTCGTGGCCTACAAAAAAGCGCTAGAGATAGATCCCAAACACCGCGGCGCACATGAATACATTGGCATTGCGTATATCCAAATGTCACAACTCGCGAACGCTAAAATACATTTGGATGCCCTGGATAAAATTTGTACGTTTTCCTGCGAAGAGTACCGGGACTTAAAGAAAGCCTATTTGGCCGCTACCAGCACAACCAAATAGTCAGCCACCCCTAACCTCCATCTCAACATCAACTCTTTCGGAACCCAAAAAATGATCACACTGTGCGGCTTTTCCCTTTCTAACTATTACAACATCGTCAAACACACCCTGCTTGAAAAAGGGATTGCCTTTACGGAGGAGCATGTTCTTCCCCGCAGCAAAGACGAAGCCGTCTTAAGTGCTTCGCCTTTAGGAAAAATCCCCTTCATCAAAACAGCGCAAGGTGCTTTGTGTGAAAGCGCGGTGATTTTGGATTACCTTGAAGACCAATACCCCGCGCATCCCTTACTTCCCAAAGATGCGTTTGAGGCGGCCAAGGTTCGCGAGATGATTACCTTTATCAACCTGCACCTTGAGTTGGTTGCGCGTGAACTCTACGCCCAGGCTTTTTTTGGTGGTACTTTGAGCGACGAGTTGAAAGCCACGGTCAAGAAGCAACTGGTTCGCAATATCGAGGCTTTTAAGCGCTTGGTGAAATTTTCACCGTTTATTGCTGGAGATACCTTCACGCTGGCCGATTGCGTCGCGTTTAGCAATTTTCCGCTGGTCGGCATGGCAACCCGCGGTGTTTTAGGTGAAGATTTGTTGCTTGCGGCTGGGATTGATTACAAGCCCTACATCAAAATGATAGGAGAGCGTGAGAGTTCTATTCGCATCGCTGCAGATCGCAAAGCGGCAACGGCCAAACCTTAATCGGAAAAGTCTTCCTCGTCTTTGGGCTGCTCCGTGCGGCTGGGGCGGGGAATTTTTTTGAATCGAATCAGCCGGTCGAGTTCGATGGCGTCTTTCTTCAACTGGCGCTCGGCATCAAGTTTTTGCCCCAACAACAACCACTGCGCGAACTCCTCCGGGCTTTCTAGCGTTAAACGGCCTAGGCTGGATTGGCGGAAATCATAGATGGCGATCTCAGCGGCTTTTTGCAGATTGATACGCCCGCCTGAAAGCAAGGCTCCGCGCTTGCGGCCTATGGCTTCTAAAATTTCTTCATCGGTGAGCGCCGCAGCATTTTCAATTTTGTAGCGCTCTCCTAAAGCCTTGGGGTAGTTTTGGCGCAAATAGTCGAGCAGTTCTAGCGCGACCTCTTCTTCGTTGAACGCATTGCGGCCAATCGCGCCGCTAGCGGCAAGGTTGTAGCCGCTTTTTGCCACGATGATGCGGGGCCACAAGAGGCCCGGAGTATCGTAGAGATAAAAGTCGTCGGCAATGGTGATGCGCTGCTCAAGCTTCGTAACTCCGGCTTCATCTCCCGTCTTGGCCGCAAATCAAAACCCGCATGGGTTTGGCCATTCCGCCCCGATTGGGCGCGAGAGAGTGGCAAGCGGCGACCAATGCCCTTGCGGGGGTTGTCATGCTGGCATCTAGCGGTAAGGCACGAACCCCGTCGATCGCGTTGTAATGGTTTAACCACAAAGCAGTGCGCTCGGGGTCTGCCAAGTCTTGCTTGTTTAAAACTTTGAGGGTGGGTTTGCCGTGGGTGATGTCACCCAACATGGGGTTGGCGCTGGAGCCCGGTAAGCGGGCGTCCAACATCTCAATAACGACGTCGATGTCTTTGATGCGCTCCCCAATCGCTTTGCGCGTGAGGTGCATGTGCCCGGGAAACCATTGAATAGCCATCCGGTATTTTATCGTGCGGCGGGTGTCCCTAAGCGATCAGGAGAAAGGTATTGCTGTAAATACTGCTCAAAGCTCATGCTGTCAGCTGCTTCCTTGCGAGCTTGGTCGATATGGGAAATATCAGCCAACTTTTGAAAATGCGCCAGCTCGGACGCGGTCAATGCTTGGGACAATTCCGTGGTTTTGATCTGCAAAGATTGCGCTTGAATAAAACTCGCAAACGATCCCTCTGCAGATTTTTCTATGGCACGCAACACGCGGGCAGAAGGCAAAGTGTCTGGGTCACGCAGGCCCTGCTCGGCCATTACCAAAGACAGGCTGTAATCATGCGTGCCGTGGGCGGTGTCAAGTTCTTTTGCAATCGGGGCTAGGGCTTTAACGATCTCTTGGCCCCAAACAGCCAAGCCGATGGGTTTTTCATCGCGCTCTAGCTCTAAGCCGGGCTCGCGTCCGCGCTCTGCCACACGCTGTTGGTTACGGGCCATGGCAGCAATTTCTTGCGGCGTATCGTCAGGGCTGGGCTGGGTCAGACAGTACAGTAAAAACACATCCAAAAAGCGCAAGGTTTGGGCGTTAATCCCTAAGGGCTCAAACGGGTCTAAATCCATCAAGCGCACTTCTACATATTCAACGCCGCGCTCGCGCAATGCGTGCAGAGGCCGCTCTCCTTGGAAAATAACGCGCTTGGGTCGGATCGTTCCGTAGAACTCATTTTCAATTTGCAGCAAGCTCGTTCCCAGTTGGCGGTAGCTTCCGTCTGCTGAGCGAACGCCAATGGCCTCGTAGGCGGGGTAAGGCGCAGTCAGCGCGTGTTGCAGGGAAGCGCCGTAGCCTTCCAGACTGTTGTAGCTCACAGCCAATGCGCTTTGGGCATCGCTTTGATAACCCAAGCGCCCCATCCGCAATGAGGTCGCATAGGGCAAGCCCATTGTGTTGGTCCCCATAGCCTTTAATGGATGAGGGCGGCCATCTACAAACGAAGAACAGACCGCTGGCGAGGCTCCAAACAAATACAGCAACAAAAATGAATGGCGGCGAAAGTTGCGAATCAACCCGAAGTAGGCTTCACTGGATACGTCTGGCATAGACCAGTTGTAGTGAATACCGGAGATGGTTTGCATACGGCGACCATAACGGTAGCCCAAACCACTGCGGTACACGGTTTTGGCAAGCCCCACATTGGAGTGGCCGTATTGGCCCAATGGAATATCTTCATCCGCAGGTAACTCACACGGCATGCTGGAGGCCCACAACATATCGGAGCCCATCGACTGCAAGGTGTATTTTTGAACCTGGCGCAGCTCGTCCAAGCAGTCTTGAACGCCTGCGTGAACCCCAGTGATCAACTCGATTTGAGATTCGCTGAAGTCGGTGGTGATGTGCGGGTGGGTCAGGGCTGAGCCCAGCGCTGCGGGGTGTGGGCTGATTGCCAAGGCTGCGTTACTGTGCGTGCGCAGGCTTTCTTTTTCTATCCCGCGGCGAATTCCTAAAATTCGCTCTTTGCCCAGACCGCTTGGGGCCTGTGTCGTTTTATCCATGCCCATAGGCCCTCTCTATACGTCAACCGATTCCAAAGGTATCACACAATGGTTTCAAATGAGGGTCAAAGGGCTATTTGCAAGCTATAGAGTTTTTATTTACCGAGATGCTCCATGGCGCGCGCCACTTCATGCATGCCTTGGCTCGCACCACTGGCTGGCACAGTCGATTGAGAAGAATCCATCACCTGCGCCATCGCTGCTTGCAAACGCTCAGGCGCTTCATCGCCTAAACCAATCCAGCTGCCAGACGTCATCGTGATATGGGCCGCCTCTACGCTTCCAGCGCCAGCACACAAAATAGTCCGTGTAGGCGCATTCTCAGCAACCAACACCAGCATTGCCGGGACAACAGCTTCGGGCTTTAACGCCTCTAACACGGGCGCAGGCATCAAATCTTCTGTCATGCGGGTTGCAGCTGTAGGCGCCAAGCAGTTGACATGAATATGGTGTTTCGCTCCTTCGATGGAAAGCGTTTGCATCAAGCCCACCAACGCCATTTTGGCAGCGCCGTAATTGCTTTGGCCAAAGTTGCCGTACAAGCCGCTGCTAGACGTAGTCATCACAATACGTCCGTATTTTTGCTCCACCATGTGCGGCCAAACGGCTTTGGTGCAGTGCACCGCGCCCATCAAGTGGACATCCATCACCAGCTTAAAGTCTTCGAGCTCCATCTTGGCAAAGCTTTTGTCGCGAAGGATTCCTGCGTTGTTCACCAAAATATCAACCCGCCCCCAGGTGTCTATGGCTTGTTTCACCATGGCTTGAACGGCTGCAAAGTCTGTAACTGACGCGCCATTGGCAATGGCTTCCCCCCCAGCCGCGCGAATCTCATCGACAACCGATTGCGCTGGAGTCACTGAGCCGCCAGAACCATCGCGTGCACCACCTAAATCATTAACCACCACTTTGGCCCCGCGCGCAGCCAAGCCCAGGGCATGCAAGCGACCCAAGCCGCCGCCAGCGCCAGTGACAATGGCGACACGGTTTTTGAAATCAACAGTCATACTTATCCTCGCAATAATGAACTGAAGATACTCTACTGCATATGCTTCTCGCTTTAATTGACTCTTGCAACGAATGTGACTTCCATGGAATTGAACTCTGAAATCCCCACCCACCCAC
>JBAXOC010000094.1:0-5850 GCA_037133455.1 Comamonadaceae bacterium
GGGCTGCCGTTCCTTCTTGGGCCATCTTCACCAAGGACTCGCGCACGGCCCACAATGTCAAGTCGATTTGGTCGCTGCCTTGTAAATCTGCCTGTAGCCACATTTCTCCGTAGTCGGTACTTTGGGAATGCAAGCTCACGCTGTACACCGGCGTGTCCTCATTTTTTCCTTGCTTGCGCTCAAAGGCGAGCTCAATCGGCTCGGCATCGACAAAAGGCACGACCATACGAAAGTTGAGATCGCCTTGGTTTTGGGCTAGCACGGCGGCGACCTGCGCCGCGTCAAGGTCGCCGATTCCGCGCTTGATGCGCTGGCGCTCCTCGGTGTCTTCTTCGGAGCTGTCAGAAAGCAGCCCTAAGATTTGGTGCAGCATTTGTTTCGGGTCCAGAGGCGAAGGCTTGCGGACTCGGGCGATGCTGGTCTCTGACCCCATGGCAGCCATCACGGCTTCTCGGATGGCTTCGGGCGAGGGCTGCTGCATGGACAAGCGCATGGCTTGCCACTGGGCTTGAAGCTCAGGACGGTCAGGGGCTTTTTGGGTAAGCAAAGCGTCTAAGCCGCCGGGCTTAAAAAGGTCTTTTAAGTCGGGCAATCCCGCTCGCCGGTACAGCAGGCTACCTAAGCGCGAAAAGGTTCCTTCCATTCCTGTGGCCGGCGCCCAAGCCAGCCCGGAAGTGACTGCGGCTTGGATGTTTTGCAAAGCCAATACCGGCGCAGTCTGGGGTAATTGGGGCAAAGGAGCGATGGTTGCGGCGTAGGTGCTGATAGGGGCGCCGATTTGACGTCCGCGCAACATCAAATCCATTTGTTCGGCTTGTGCCGCAGGCAGGGCTTGGACCACCTGCCCATCTTTGAGTCCAAAGCCGCGCGAGGTCGAGCCTTCAAGCAAAGGGGCAGGGACGCCGCCTTGCGGAAAGATGGCGAGAGGGCGCGGGGCGGGGCCCTCCGTGGGGGAAATCACGGGTAGCGCACCCAGCGCTTACGCTCCTCGGCGTTGGT
Organism: Comamonadaceae bacterium; assembly: GCA_037133455.1. Classification (GTDB taxonomy): domain Bacteria; phylum Pseudomonadota; class Gammaproteobacteria; order Burkholderiales; family Burkholderiaceae_C; genus Allorhodoferax. The sequence continues at coordinate 1,000 of JBAXOC010000094.1, forward strand.
GCTGGCTTCATGGCGAATGGTGGCAATAGCTTGTACCTTTTCGCCGACCGTGTCGAGCAAAAGCTGGTCATGGTCTGGCACGCTCAGCACCAAGCCCTTGGTCACTTTAAGCGTTTTTCCGCCGGTAAAAGCGGTGGGGTTTTGGCTGATAAACGCTTGGCGAAGAATCTCTATGCGCAAAGGACTGTCTTTAAGCGTCAGCCCAATGATTTTGTCTAATGTGTCGCTCGATTTTGGGGTGTAGGTTCCTGGGATGGTTGTCACAGGAGTGCCTGGAGTGGAAGCTTTTTTTGTAGTTGGTGCCGTTGGTGCAACTGGTGACGCTGGTGCGGTTGGCATCGCGCTGTTTTTTTCAGCGGCAAGGGCGTTCACACCAACGCCAAAAAAAACCAAGCAAGCGCAAGCAAAAGTGAAGGGACGGGTCAAAAATGTCATGGCGGTATTCCTGCTCAATGCATAGGTCGCAATATTAACGCGGGCCGTCGGCGGACCAAGCGGACCATTGGCGCTGGACCGATTGCATCGGCCCGGCCACGGGTTTGAGTTGTGCGAAGTGTTCGCCCACCAATTGGACGCGGGCTAAAACGGTTTGTGAGGCAACACCAGCTTCAAGCACGCGTTGGGGAAATTTTTGTCCATCGGCCAACAACCATTCATCGCCCACTTTCACGCCAGCCACTGAGCCCATGTTGATACGCACTTGCGTGCCCATGGCCTGGGTCACTTCGGCTTGCACGGGCTTGCAGGCCAACGCACTTTGTATGGTTTGGGCGGCTGCTTTGACTTGCTGAGACAGCAACGCCATGGCGGTGTCGCTGAGTTGTGGCGCACCCCAGTTGGAGTTTTTAGCGTCTAGCACCATCGGCAAAATTGACTGCGCCAAAGGTTTACTTTGGTTGCGGGCGGTCAGCGTCACACGCATTTGAACCACGCTTTGCTTGTCTTTTTTCTGAGCCATGAAAACACTGATTTGTATTTTCAAAGGAATGTCATCGCCGCTGTTACCGAGCAAAGCCTGCTGGTAGGCCGAGCGGGAGTCTTCATAGCTGCGATCACTTAAACGCCATAACGCAGAGGCAATACTGGCACGCTGCCATTCGGCGTTTAAAGCGATTCGCAGCGCGTCCACCAGAGGCGCGTCATCGGCTGACCACGGGCCGCCTGCATCCATCGTAAAAGAAACCACATGTTGCAAGGTGCTGGCTGCGGCAACGCTGCAGGCTTGTTTTTCAAGCGCGCTTTTATTCTGTAATTCCAGCTTGGCATTGGGCTGGCCTTGGGCATCGGTGCCGTAAGCTAAAACGCGTACTCCGCGTATCTTCATGCCGTTGCGAAACGTACTGCTTTCTTGTAACACCCCTTTGGCATCAATCCACTGGGTTGATTGCACTTGGGTGGGTTCTTCAAGGGCGGCTTGAACCAAGCTGCTGCGAATCGCAGCGAGCCGATCTTCCAAACTCAACGTTTGGCCAGCCACAGGAGCGCACCAAACGCCCGCCCACAGCGCCAAGGCCAAGGCCGGCTTAGCAAAAGCGGTGGTAGTGGCATTGGCTTTCTGCACGTGGCGTATCTGGGTTGGCATCGCAGACCTTATTTGGCTTTGGCGGTCAACTGGCCAAGGTACAACATGCGCAGGTCTTGCACCACGGCCTTGTCCAATGACAGCGTGGTTTCGTAGGTGTCATCGCCGGAAGGGGTGATGCTGACCAAGGTCGCGCCGTAAATCACGCCTTCAACGCGGCTGCGAAAGGTGTCGTTTTGAACCACCATGTCAGCCACCGTCGCCGTGGCATCCAAGCGCAGGCCATAGACCTGTTCAGTCAGCGAGCGGTATGCGTCAAGCTTGGCGGCGCGAATCGCCAAAAGGCGTTGTTGCGCAGCGGTGCGGTGGTTTTGAATGCTGATCACGGCGTAGCCGGTCGCAGTCAGGCTTTCGCGCTTTTCAATCAAAGGCAGCGATTGCGGCGTGGGGTTAGCAAAGATGTCGCTGGATGCCGTTTGAAGTGGAGCCATTTGACAGGCGCTTAGCAAGCTCACAGCGATACCGAGGGAAAGAGGCAGTAGGGGATGCATACAGGATCCTTATGTAGACCTTTTGGGAATCGGTAGAAAGCCGCCAAACTTGAGCGCAGTCGCGTTAAATGTGGCCACTTTGCAAAAATATGAAAAAAACAGCCGTGTACTGTCCGAAAATTGACACTCGCTGGTATTATTAAACCTCAACGTTCGGCCCACAACTGCCCAACGCCGCCCGATGACCCGTCGCAAAGTGTCGCTCTGAACTCCTTGTTTCTCCGATGTCCAAAAATTCATCCAGTTTTGTAGGAGAGAGTGCGGCAATCAAAGCCATTCGGGAGCTGCTTCCCGTGGTGGCAGCCTCAAGTTCTACCGTTTTGATTACGGGTGAGAGCGGAACGGGCAAAGAAATCGTGGCGCGTTCGCTGCACGACCTCTCGCACCGCGCCAGCGCCAACTTTGTTCCGATCAACTGCGCAGCGATCCCCAAAGACTTGATTGAGAGCGAATTATTTGGCCACCGCAAGGGGGCTTTTACGGGCGCGGTGACTGACCGGATAGGGCGCTTTGAGTTGGCCCACAAAGGTTCTATTTTTTTGGATGAAATTGGCGATTTACCGTTGGACTTGCAGGTCAAGTTGCTACGCGTCTTGCAAGAGCGCATGGTGGACCCTGTTGGTAGCACCAAATCGGTGGCGGTCGATGTGCGCGTGATCGCTGCGACCCACCGCGATTTAGAGGCTGAAATTGCAGCTGGGCGGTTCCGTGAAGACTTGTACTACCGCTTGAACGTCTTGCCTTTGAATACGCCGCCCCTGCGCGACCGCTCTACTGACATTCCTTTGCTCTTGGGATTTTTCGCCAAGCACCATGCAGCCACCGGCGCCAAACCCATTAGCTTTGCCGATGATTTTTCTCAAGCCTTGCAGGCCTACCACTGGCCTGGAAATGTGCGTGAACTCTCCAATTTGATTGACCGGTTTAGCACCCTGTTTGCGGGCCAATGCCTGACCCTCAAAACCTTTTCGCCCACCATGCTGCCCAAGGGCTTGGCCGTGTTTAAGGCGCAAGCGGTTGCCGAAGATAAAGAGCCAGCCGAAATCAACGAGCCTTTGGGTTTGATGGAGACAGCGGCTTTGGATTCCCCAAGCAAAGGGGGTATTTTTGATGAGGGCGCGGATGAGCCCGAAGAGGATGCTGTTTTCTTGCCCGATACGAGCCCGCCGTCCTTGGCGCAAGGCTTGCCCATCTTGCCGCCCGAGGGCTTGTCGCTCAAGCACCGCATGGCCGAAATAGAGCGTGAATTTATATCCCAGGCGCTCAGCCGAACCAAGGGCAACGTGTCGCAAACCGCCCGTTTACTCAACGTTCAGCGCACCACGCTGATCGAAAAAATTCAAAAATTCGGCCTGCGATCTATTTAAGGGGTTTGCGAGCCTTGGGGCTGGGTGCGGGGGTATTGCACCAAGTTTTCCTTGGGCTTCACCGGCGGCGCAACAGCCACCGGTTTGGCGGCCGCCTCAACCGCTTTTTGCTGGCGCAGCATGGCTTCTACTTCTTTGCGAACTGCCGCCGTATCAGTGCGAGGCGCTGCGGCTGCCCGGGTTTGGCTTGAAAGTGCGGCAATCGCAGCGGCTTGGCTTTGCATGCGGGCGTCTAGGGCTTGCAAGAGTTTGGCCAAATCTGGCCCTTTGGTGTCGGCAGCGGGTTTAGTGAGTGCGTCAGAGGCTGATTGGGCAACTCGCATCACGTCTTCAAGCCGGGTTTCGTTTTTGAGTTGCTGACTTGCCAAAAGGTCTTGCTTAGCCGCCATATCGCGCAAACGCTCGCCCGTATCCGTGAGAAGTGCAATCGATTCGTCCATAGCAACGACGCGTTTTCCAACGGCGAGCAGCATGGCGTCAGCTTGGGTGATGCGACTTTGTAGGCGCATCGACATAAAGCCAAATAGCCCCAAACCAATCATCATCAAAATGGCAAAAGCGGACAGCACGACAATCCCGTAAATGCGCACGGAGGCATTGCTCTCCATCACGTAGTCTGCAGCGCTGTGTAAATCAGCACCTGCCTTGGCCGCTAGGCCCGCTGCGCGGTTCGAAAGCTCAGCTGCATCGAGCAGCGTTGATTTCATCTCGGTGAGTTCATGGTCATGCGGGGCGGTGCTCGCGTGGTGTTCTTCCCCGTCATGCGTCATTTCATCCGACTGGCCATGCGATTCTTCGTGCGTTTCCTGGTTATGGGCACCCAAACCTGGCGCATTGGGCTGGTCTTCGCTGTGGTGCGCTGGTGCGTCCAATGGCGGCTCATCTGGGCCGGCGGAATGTGGGTTTGAATCGGTCATAACGGGTACCAAAAAAAGGCGTTATTTGCGCCCAGGTTTTATTTGTGTATTAAGTTCGTTGAGCTGCTCGCGGATGGTGTCGTTTTCGATTTTGAGATGAACAATCCGGGCGGGAAAGTTCATTTCCAGCATGGCAAGCCTCTCTTCTTCTTTTGAATCGGCAGCTAATGCCGCGGCTTGAGCCTGCGGAGAGTTAAGTTTGTTGGTTTGGGTTTGAGAACGGCTTGAAGAAGCCCCCGTCCCGGTAACAAAAGAGCTGTTTTTTAGGCCGCCGCTTTCTCCGCTTTTCACGTTGTCTGAATGGGTATCTTCCACATTCACAAACTCATCGTCCGCCAAAACGCGGCGTACATCGTCGCCAACATTGGCAGATTGACTGCGCGCAACCGTACTGCCCTCAGGCATGGATACTTTAAAGGGTTCGCTGGAAGGGATAAATGTAGGCTCACTCATGGTTTGGCCTCTTTGCGTCGGTTGGCGGCTGCTTTGGCAGC
>JBAXOC010000095.1:0-5765 GCA_037133455.1 Comamonadaceae bacterium
TTTCGCTTCAACTGACCAAGGCGAATTCGTCTTGACGCTCTTCGAGCGCCTGACAGCTGATCAACTGCCCTATTACCTTCGGTTAATGAAACATCTTGCGGTTCATGGCATCCCCGCACCCAATCCGGCAACCAACGCGAACGGTGACGTTCTCCACGCATTGAACGGAAAGCCTGCCTCCGTCGTTAACAGACTATCCGGCAAGAGCGAATTAAACCCTGAGCCCACCCATTGCGCTCAATTGGGTGCCATGCTCGCCAAAATGCATTTAGCCGCAGAGAGCTTTTCGATGCGCCAAGACAATCTGCGGGGACTCACATGGTGGAACGAAACAGCGCCTGTGATCTTGCCTTTTTTGTCAAGCGAAGAGACTGATTTACTAGAGTCTGAGCTCGCCTACCAAAACCACGTTGCCAGCGGTGCCGCCTACACGGCGCTTCCAAGAGGGCCGATCCATGCCGATTTGTTTCGAGACAATGCCTTGTTTGACGCACCCCCTGTTTTGGGCGAAGCCTCTCAGTTAAGCGGCTTCTTTGATTTTTATTTCGCAGGAAACGATGCTTTGTTGTTTGATATTGCCGTTTGTCTGAACGATTGGTGTGTCGATCTCGATAGCGGCGCCCTCAAACTCCCACAGAGTCAAGCCCTGATTCAAGCCTATGCCAGCGTTCGACCTCTGCATCCCGCCGAACGCCAATTGCTCCCGGCGATGGCACGTGCTGGGGCTTTGCGGTTTTGGATTTCTCGCCTTTGGGATAAACATTTACCGCGTGAAGCCAGTATGCTGCAAGCCCATGATCCCGGACGCTTTGAACGCGTGCTTCGTCAACGTATTTCCAACCCCTTGAATGTAGAAATTTTGTTCACCAACCCTGTACCCGCCCCATGACACTCAATTTATTTCCCGCACGACAAGGTGTGGTCTGGGTCAAGTTAGGGATCAAGACGTTTTTCCGCCAGCCTTTGGCACTCTCGGGTTTGTTTTTTCTATTCATGATGAGCATGTCAATTCTCAGCATGATCCCTATTGTTGGCAACGTACTGGCATTGGCGTTGCTGCCAGTGGCTACCTTGGGACTGATGGCTGCAACGCGTGAAACGATCAAAGGCAACTTCCCCATGCCGGTAGTCTTAATGAGTGGTTTTCGCGCAGGGCGAACTTCCATGCGTTCCATGTTGATTCTTGGCGCCCTCTATGCCATCGGTTTTGTATTGATTTTGGGCGCTTCCGCTCTCTTTGACGGAGGGAAATTTGCTACGCTGTATTTGGTCGGAGGCAGTCTCAATGCAGAGACCATACAAGACGGAAGTTTTGAAGCGGCTGGGTTGCTGGCACTGAGTTTGTACCTCCCCTTATCCCTGCTTTTTTGGCATGCGCCCGCTTTGGTGCTTTGGCATGGCTTGTCGCCCAGCAAAAGTTTATTTTTTAGCTTCGTTGCATGCCTACGCAACTTTTGGGCAATGGCGGTTTACGCAGCGGCGTGGTTTATAGTCTTTATTGTTGTTGGAACCTCGATTGCACTCTTGGCAAGTTTGACCGGAAGCGAAGAGTTAGTCGCCGCCATCCTGTTCCCCACAGCCATGCTGATGGCCTCCATGTTTTTCACGTCCATCTATGTCACATTTGTTGACTGCTTTGGGGAAAACACGGTCCACCTCGCCTAAGCGCATACCACTCGCGCTTAGGTAACAGGCGTCAGTTTGGCAACGCTCAATGCCAACCATTTGGTACCGTGGCGTGGGAAATTAATCTGGGCTCGCGCGTCTTCACCTGCTCCTTCCAAAGTTAACACCGTCCCCTCGCCAAACTTGTTGTGAAAAACCTGCAGGCCCACCCGCAAACCATGCGAAGGATCTTCTTTTCTTGCAACCACGGGCAAAGCGCTCACGGAGCCACCAAAGTCACCAGCCGTTTGCCAAGAACCGCTTCGCATCGCTTGGCGCTGGGGCGTAAGGTACTTCAATGCCTCTTCAGGAAGCTCATCAAAAAATCGACTCTTGAGGTTGTAGCGGGTTTGACCGTGGAGCATGCGTGTCTGCGAATGGCTTAAATACAAACGCTTGCGGGCCCGGGTAATGGCCACATACATGAGCCGACGCTCTTCTTCCAAACCATCGCGGTCACTCAAGGAGTTTTCATGGGGAAAGAGTCCTTCTTCCATCCCTGTAATGAAAACACAATCAAACTCAAGACCTTTTGCCGAATGAACCGTCATCAGTTGAATCGCATCCTGCCCCGCCTGGGCCATGTTGTCGCCCGCTTCCAATGCCGCATGGGTTAAAAAAGCCACCAGCGGTGAAAGCGTTTCGCCTGTCTCTGCAAAATCAATATCCTCAGGCAAAGTTGAATCTAACGGTGTTGGCGTTGATTCCGGTGAGGCTGGAGACTCCTTGCCAAAACCTTCTAAGCGAACAAAACTCTCAGCTGCATTCACCAGCTCTTCCAAGTTTTCCAGCCGGTCTTCGCCTTCCCTGTCTAAACGGTAGTGCTCCAGCAAGCCGCTCGCATCAAGCATCGTTGAGACGATATCGCGCAGGTTCATCCCTGTGGTTTGTTCCCGCAGGATATCTATTTTTGCAACAAACGCGGCGACTTTGGTCCCCGCCTTACCCGGCATGGCACTGACCGCATCGTGCAAAGAGCAGCCCATCTCTTTGGCAAAGTCTTGCAATTGTTCGACGCTGCGTGCGCCAATACCTCGCGCGGGAAAATTAAGTACCCGCATGAAACTGGTATCGTCATTGGGGTTTTCAAGCAAACGCAAATACGCCAACGCGTGCTTGATTTCAGCCCTTTCAAAAAATCGCAAACCGCCATAGACGCGGTAAGGAACGCCCGCATTAAACAACGCGGTTTCGATCACTCGGCTTTGCGCATTGGAGCGGTACAACACTGCAATCTCGATGCGGGCGACATCATCACGCACCAATTGACGCATTTCGTCCACCATCCACTGCGCCTCCGCATAGTCCGTGGGCGATTCATAAACCCGAACCGGTTCCCCAGGGCCTTGGTCGGTTCTGAGATTTTTTCCCAAGCGCCGGCTGTTGTGGCTTATCAGTGCGTTTGCAGAGTCCAAGATATTGCTGTTACTTCGGTAATTTTGTTCTAGTTTGATTTGGTGGTGAACATCAAACTCCCGGACAAAGTCCGCCATATTGCCGACCCGAGCGCCCCTAAAAGCATAAATACTTTGGTCATCATCGCCCACAGCCAAGACCGCTCCGCCTTGCCCTTTTCCACCTTGGCCATCGATCCCCGCAAGCATCTTGATCCATGCGTATTGCAACTTGTTGGTGTCTTGAAACTCGTCAATCAAAATATGGCGAAACCGGTGTTGGTAATGCTCTCGAATGGATGCGTTATCGCGAAGGACTTCGTAGCTGCGTAGCATCAATTCGTCAAAGTCGACGACGCCTTCACGATGGCATTGTTCTTCATAGAGCTGGTAAATATCCACTTTGCGCCGGGTATCAGAATCACGAACTTCTACCGCATTTGCGCGCAGGCCTTCTTCTTTACAGCTTGCAATAAACCAAACCAATTGTTTGGGCGGAAAGCGCTCTTCATCGACGCCGATTTGCTTACACAGCCGTTTAACTGCACTCAGTTGGTCTTGCGTATCCAAAATTTGAAAAGCCTGTGGCAAATTGGCAGTTTTAAAGTGGGCGCGTAAAAACCGATTGCATAAACCATGGAAAGTCCCTATCCACATGCCGCGAACATTGACAGGAAGCATGGCGGAGAGCCGGGTCATCATTTCCTTGGCCGCCTTGTTGGTAAAGGTGACCGCCATCACCCCACCTTGGGAAACGTATCCGTTTTGCAAGAGCCAAGCAATGCGGGTTGTCAAAACACGCGTTTTTCCAGAGCCCGCGCCTGCAAGAATCAAGGCATTTTCAGACGGCAATGTGACTGCTGCACGTTGCTCCTCATTAAGGCTATCAAGCAAGGGCAAAGGGACAGGATCGCTGTACAAGGAAGGAATAGACATTGGCCGATTGTAGAAAGGCTGGAGTGGGTTTCTAAACTCGATAGAATCAATCACCGGGCCCAAGCAATTGCGACTCGGTTACAAAATCGAGCCCAATCCAAGCGCCGTTGTCTTTCTTTACTTTGATAGATTTTTGCAGGAGCTTGGGTTATGGAAATTTTTGACTACGACAATATTTTGCTTTTGCCACGCAAATGCCGCGTGGACAGCCGCTCACAATGCGATGCCAGCGTCACCTTGGGCGCAAGAAGCTTTCGCATCCCCGTGGTTCCTGCCAACATGAAAACCGTCGTGGATACAGCGATATGCGTCTGGCTTGCCCAAAACGGGTACTTTTATGTGATGCACCGCTTTGATCTGGACAACGTCCAATTTGTCAAAGACATGAAAGCCAAGGGCTTGTTCGCATCAATTTCACTCGGCGTTAAACCGCCAGACTACGCTACCGTCGACACGCTTTCAGCCCTGGGGCTGATCCCCGATTACGTCACCATTGATATTGCCCATGGGCACGCCGACAGCGTACGCGACATGATTGCCTACCTCAAGTCCAAAATGCCAAGTACTTTTGTAATTGCAGGCAATGTTGCAACCCCTGAGGCCGTCATTGATCTGGAGAACTGGGGCGCGGATGCGACCAAGGTGGGTATTGGCCCAGGCAAGGTGTGCATTACCAAATTAAAAACTGGATTCGGAACGGGCGGCTGGCAATTGAGCGCGCTCAAATGGTGTGCCCGGGTGGCAACTAAACCCATCATTGCCGATGGAGGAATTCGCGAACACGGCGATATCGCCAAATCGATCCGTTTTGGAGCCACGATGGTCATGATCGGTTCGATGCTGGCCGGACACGAAGAAAGTCCTGGCAAAACCGTGGAGGTGGACGGTAAACTTTACAAGGAATATTACGGCTCAGCCAGCGACTTCAATAAAGGCGAATACAAGCACGTTGAAGGCAAGCGGATTTTGGAACCTGTCAAAGGTTTGCTGTCGGAGACCTTGGTAGAGATGGAACAAGACATTCAAAGTTCCATCAGCTATTCAGGGGGCAAAAAACTGATGGACATCCGCAAGGTAAATTACGTAACCCTCGGTGGCGATAACGCTGGCGAACATTTATTGATGTAGGAGCACTCAGATGCGCGTCGCTGTTTTGGGTTTAGGCCTGATGGGTTTACCGATGGCGCGTCGCTTGTGCCAAGCAGGCTTAGAGGTTCACGTCTGGAACCGAACGATCTCCAAAGCAGAGGTTTTGTTACCTTTGGGTGCGACGGTTCACCTCACCCCCGCGATGGCGGTTGCACAAGCGAACCTGACCATCACCATGCTCGAACACGGCGGCGTTGTGGAGTCTGTTGTTTTCGAACATGGCGTTGCGCAAGCTATGCGCAAAGACAGCCTGCTTGTTGACATGTCGTCTATCGAGCCGGCCCAGGCCAAAGACCATGCCAAACGATTGCAGGCTTTGAACATCCGTTATCTTGACGCCCCCGTTTCTGGCGGCACGATAGGCGCGGAGCAAGGCAGCTTGGCCATCATGGCTGGCGGCAATGTGATCGATTTTGAAACAGCGCGTCCCGTCTTGGAACATCTCGGCCGCTCCACCTTGGTCGGACCCACAGGTTGCGGTCAATTGGCAAAGTTAGCCAACCAAATGATCGTGGGCATCACCATAGGAGCAGTCGCAGAGGCACTGTTGTTGTGTGAAAAGGGAGGCGCTGATATGGCCCAAGTCAAAGCAGCGATCACGGGAGGCTTTGCAGACAGCCG
>JBAXOC010000096.1:0-5746 GCA_037133455.1 Comamonadaceae bacterium
TGTTCACAATGCCATAAATTTGGGCCTGGGTGATATGGGAGATGGGCAGAACAATGGTGTCCACATCCGCCATTAAATCGCCAAACACGCTGCCTTGGCCGCAGCCCGTGGTGACCACCCGGCGCTCTGTTTTTTCCTTGAGGTTCGCAATCTCCGCATAAGTTTTGACGGCAGCTGCACCCACTTCCCAGTCCACGGTGATGGATTCAATATCACGTACGTTTTGGATCAAGCGCTGGTTCAACAAGTAGCCCAAAACCAGCCATTCAGGCTGAGCACCCAAGGTCATTAGCGTCACCAATTCGCGCTTGTCCACATACACCGTCAAAGCCCGCTCCGAGGGAATCTCAAGGGATTGGCTATCGCCAAACTCATTGACGACCGCAATCGTGTGCGTCAATGGCGCTCGCGATTGGGTTAATCGGGGTAAGGAGTTTTTGCTTGTCACTTGGGTCCGTAACCAGGCACACTTGCAGGGGTTCCGCCTTTTTCAACTGCGACTGCACAGTACTTGAACTCAGGAATTTTTCCAAAGGGGTCAAGCGCTGCGTTGGTCATCAGGTTGGCCGCCGCTTCATAGTAAGCAAACGGAATGAACACCGCTCCGCGAGGCGTTCCATCGTCCCGGCGCACATGAATCGCCACCTTGCCTCGGCGGGACTGCACTGTGATGACATCGCCAGTATCGAGTCCCATTTTGGCCAAATCTTCGCCACACATCGACGCTGTAGCCATAGGCTCAATCGCATCAAGGACGCTTGCGCGGCGTGTCATGCTGCCGGTATGCCAGTGCTCGAGTTGCCGACCTGTAATCAATACAAATGGGAATTCATCGTCCGGTCTTTCATTGGCAGGAATAATGTCCGCCGGAACCAAGTGAACCAGCCCATCATCGGTCGCAAACTTCTGCAAGAACACCGTGGGAGCGCCAGGATCATCTTCCGTCAAACAGGGGTAAGTCACGCTTGATTCCCGCTGCAGTCGCTCCCAGGTAATTCCTGCAATCGCCGTGTGCATCGCCTGGCGCATTTCGTCGTAGACCTGTGCCACCCCATCAAACTCCCCTTCGTAATTCCAATTCAGACCCATGCGTTTGGCGATGTCTTGAATGATCCACAAATCAGGGCGGGCTTGGCCGGGCGGATTTATGGCCTGCTTGCCCAGTTGCACCATCCGGTCGGTGTTACTGACTGTGCCATTTTTTTCTGGCCATGCGGTTGCAGGCAGAACCACGTCCGCAAGCCATGCGGTTTCGGTCATGAAAATATCTTGAACCACCAAATGTTCCAGGCTCGCCAAGGCGTGGCGGGCATGGTTCAGGTCGGGGTCACTCATCGCGGGGTTTTCGCCCATGATGTACATGCCGCGAATCTTGTGCGGATCACTGTCAGGTGCCAATGCTTTGTGCATGATTTCAACCACGGTGTAGCCGGGTTGGTCATCGAGCTTGGTACCCCAAAAATCTTCAAACCACGCGTGGGCAGCCTTGTTGGTCACGCGCTGGTAGTTGGGGAACATCATCGGTATCAGGCCCGCGTCGCTGGCACCTTGCACATTGTTTTGGCCGCGCAAAGGATGCAAACCCGAACCCGGTTTGCCGATCTGCCCGGTGACTGTGACCAAGGCAATCAAACAACGGGCGTTATCGGTTCCGTGAACGTGTTGGCTCACACCCATTCCCCACAGAATCATCGCGCCTTTGGCTTTGGCAAATGCACGGGCCACTTCGCGCAAAGTTTGCGCTGGAATGCCACAGATGGGCTCCATCGCTTCGGGGCTGTAGCCCTTGACGTTTTCTTTGAGCGCCTCGTAGTTGCTTGCGCGTTTGGCAATGAAGTCTTGGTCAGCCAGCCCCTCCTCGATCACCACATGGATGAGCGCGTTGAGCATAGCGACATCGGTATCGGCCTTGAACTGCAAGGTTCTCCAGGCGTGTTTACCCAAGTCGGTAATACGCGGATCCGCCAAAATGATTTTGGCGCCTTTCTTAGCGGCGTTTTTCATCCAGGTGGCTGCCACAGGATGATTGGACGTCGGGTTGGAGCCGATCACAAAGATCAGGTCGGAATGCTCAACGTCGTTGACTTGGTTACTGACAGCACCCGAGCCCACGCCTTCAAGCAAGGCCGCTACGCTAGAGGCGTGGCACAAGCGGGTGCAATGGTCCACGTTGTTCGACCCGAAACCGGTTCGTACCAATTTTTGGAACAAATAGGCTTCTTCGTTGCTGCCTTTGGCAGAGCCAAAACCGGCCAAAGACTTAGGACCAAACGTGTCGCGCAGTTGAGTGAGGTTACCCGCTGCAAGCCCCATCGCCTCTTCCCACGTCGCTTCACGGAAAACTTCAGACCAGTCTGCGGTATCGCGGTTTAAGCGGTTCAACATTTCCGGGTCTTTGGAGACGCCGGTTTTGCGAATCAGTGGAACCGTAAGACGCTGTCCGCTGTGGGCGTAGTCAAAACCAAAGCGGCCTTTGACACACAAACGGTTGTGGTTGGCAGGGCCGTCACGGCCATCCACACTCACAATTTTGTTGTCTTTGACGTTGTAGGTCAGTAAACATCCGACGCCACAAAACGGACACACGGAATCCACTTTTTTATCAACGATTTGGCTGCCAATCTGGGTCTTAGGCATCAACGCGCCGGTGGGGCAGGCTTGGACACATTCCCCGCAGGCCACGCAAGTGCTCTCGCCCATCGGGTCGTTCAAATCAAAAACGATCTCGCTGTGTGAGCCGCGCAGTGCATAGCCGATCACGTCATTAACCTGCTCTTCACGGCATGCGCGAACACATCGGTTGCACTGAATACAAGCATCCAAATTAACCGCCATCGCGGGGTGCGAAATATCAGCTTGGGGTTGTTCGCGGCGCAGCGCTTTTAGCTCTGGGCGGACCGTGACATCCATGCGATCAGCCCAGATGCTGAGTTCGCCGTGCTGAAGTTTTTCGTTCGTCTCGTCCCACTTGTAGCCGGTATCGGGCATATCGGAGAGCAGCATTTCCAAAACCATTTTTTGGCTCTTGACTGCACGCTCACTTTGCGACTGAACTTCCATGCCTTCGGTCGCGCTGCGACAGCAGCTGGGGGCCAGCGTGCGCTCGCCTTTAACCTCAACCACGCAGGCCCGGCAATTGCCATCGGCGCGCATTCCATCTTTGTAGCAAAGGTGGGGGATATCAATTCCGTGGCGCTTAGCAGCATTGAGGATCGACTCACCCTCAAAGGCGTGAACGGTTTGTTGGTCGAGTTTGAATTCGACGGTTTTGACAGTGATCTCTGAGAGTTTGGCAGGGGCGTTCATTTACATGACCTCCTGTGGAAAGTATTTTTGAACACAACGAACCGGGTTGGGCGCTGCTTGGCCTAAGCCGCAAATGGACGCATCGGTCATAACGACGTTGAGGTCTTCCAAGGTTTCGTTATCCCAGGTTTTAGCCTGCATCAAGGTAGCGGCCTTGGCCGTTCCCACGCGGCATGGCGTACATTGACCGCAGCTTTCATGGGCAAAGAAACGCATCATGTTGAGCGCTGCATCGCGAGCGGAGTCTTTTTGACTGAGAACGATCACTGCGGCAGATCCGATAAAACAGCCGTGGGGCTGCAGCGTATCAAAGTCTAAGGGAATATTGGCCATACTCGCCGGCAAAATGCCACCCGAGGCGCCTCCAGGCAAGTAGGCATACAGCGTGTGGCCCTCGGCCATACCGCCGCAATACTCATCTACCAGTTCTTGCAAGTTAATCCCAGCCGGGGCAAGCTTTACGCCAGGGTTTTTTACCCGCCCGCTCACGCTAAAGCTGCGCAGTCCTTTGCGCCCATTGCGGCCAAAACTGCTAAACCACTGCGGCCCCTTTTCCACAATGTCACGCACCCAATACAGGGTTTCAAAATTATGTTCTAGCGTGGGGCGGCCAAAGAGGCCCACTTGGGCAATATAGGGAGGACGCATACGGGGCTCGCCCCGTTTGCCTTCAATGCTTTCGATCATTGCAGACTCTTCGCCGCAAATATAGGCGCCCGCTCCTCGGCGCAATTCAATCGTGGGCAGAGGACACGGTGGGTTGGCTTGTAGTTTGACCAACTCAGCCTCCAAAATAGCGCGGCAACCGTGGTACTCATCACGCAGATAAATGTAGCAAGCGTCAATCCCAACCACCTTGGCAGCCACTAAGAGGCCTTCTAAAAAGCGGTGGGGGTCGCGCTCTAAATACGTGCGGTCTTTGAAAGTCCCGGGCTCGCCTTCGTCAATATTGACGGCCATTAACTTGGGTGCGATTTGGTCTCGCACAATGCGCCATTTCCGCCCTGCCGGGAAACCCGCACCACCTAAGCCGCGAAGACCGGAGTCTTCCATCGCTTTGACAACGGCTTCGCTATCTTGCTTTCCATTGGAAAGTGCTACGGCTAATGCGTACCCACCTTGCGCACGGTAGGCCTCTAACCCGACGAAATCTGGAGATACTTTGACGTCCTTCGCAACGGGTGAAACCGATTTTTCAGCCAAGGATGCGGCGTCAAATACTTTTGCCTGAGTCCCTGCGGGGTGAGACACCGCAGCAGCTTTCACAGCAGAGGCTACGGCTTCAGTTGACGCAAACGGAATCGGGTTTTGATGGACCACGGCCACTGGGGCCTGCTCGCAACGCCCAAGGCACGGCGCCGGGATCACGCGAACATCATCACGGCCTAAAATTTTTGGCAGACAGGCTAATAAATCTTTTGCTCCGGCTAACTCACAACTCAAACCATCGCACACACGCACGGTGATTGCGGACGCTTTTTCATCACCCCGGAGTACTTCGAAATGGTGATAGAAGGTGGCCACCTCGTACACCTCGGCCATGGGAATATTCATCTCTTTGGCCAACGCCACCAAATGGCGGTCATGCAGGCAACGGTAAGCATCGTTGAGCACATGGAGCAACTCAATCAGAAGGTCAAGTCGGTGAGGTCCATCGCCTATCAAGGCACGGACTTCAACCACCGACATGTCGTCGGTCTGGCGACCCTTGAGCTTGCTTTTACTGCGGATGCGCTTGCGCATGTCGTCCACAGAGCCTAAGGAAACACTGTCAATCGAGATTGGTTTTTGCATAGTCAATTAAACGCAAAGCCCCGCAACCCCTAAAAGGCGCAGGGCTTTTTCACACAAGTTAAAAATCAGGCGAAAAACTTGGCCACGCTTTGCAGCGTGCGGTAGACGCCCCAAGCCAAGGGAATTCCGACCGCAGCCCACGCCAACATCACTGTGAGCGAGCTCACCGAGTCAGCACCTGCTTCACTGCCGCGCACCATTTCAGATGCAGCCGCTTTTTCATGGGCCAAACGTTTTTCTTCTGCCAATTCTGCATCAGTCATGAACCATTTGTTATCCAAGGGGCGAACCAAGAGATTGCAAATGAGACCCACAACTAACATACCAACCAAAATATACATGGTTTGGTTATAGACCTGCTCGCGCGGAATGCCTAAACCGAGCTGGTATTCACGCATGTAGTTCACCACCACTGGGCCCAAAACCCCCGCAGTTGCCCACGCTGTGAGCAATCGACCATGGATCGCGCCCACCATTTGCGTACCAAAAAGGTCTGCCAAATAGGCTGGGACGGTTGCAAAACCGCCGCCGTACATACTCAAAATGACACAGAAGGCCGAAACAAACAAGACGATGCTGCCAGCCCCTGCGCTGCCGGGAACGCTGAAGTACATCACGCCACCCAATACGAAGAACACCACATAGG
>JBAXOC010000097.1:0-5737 GCA_037133455.1 Comamonadaceae bacterium
CTGATTCCAAAAATTACGGTGATCGACAAGGGAAGCGCCATCGAAAAACCAATGAACGATCCAAAGGTGACGATGTACAGCAAGGTCAATGACCAGGTGTGTTTGTTCTTAAAGATGGCGTACTGGTTGACGATGTTGGACTTCATTTCGCCAAAGGCAGCTACTTTCATTACTGCCAAAGTACTGACAATGATCAGTGGCAAAGCCACCCACATATTGAGCAAACCCAGGCCGGTCGGTGCGGGTAAATACAGGTACAAGCCCAAGGCCCCGACGACACAGGTGATGCCCCACAAATACAAAATTTTTGCAAACGCGGCCAACGTTCCGCCGTAATTGGGCGACAGGGTCAGCAAGTTATTCATGCCAAACCATGCTGCCGCCACCAAAGGCAGCAAAATCGCAGCCCAAACGAAACCCGCGTTTTGAATAAACGTAGGAGTTCCTGCAGCAATTTTTCCCAAAATCCAGCCGCTGTCTTTGAGCAAGACCATGGAGCCACCGCCCGCCACACCAAATACTCCGACGGTCATCACCAAAGGAATCAGAATCTGCATGGTGGTCACACCAAAGTTACCCAAACCGGCATTCAAACCCAAACCCGTGCCTTGTAGACGTTTAGGAAAGAAGCTAGAAATATTGGACATCGAGCACGCAAAGTTGCCCCCACCTATGCCGCTTAAAAACGCACAGGCTTGAAAAACCCACAGGGGAGTCGTTTGGTCTTGCAATGCAATCCCTGTCCAAATGGCGGGGATCATGAGCAGCACAGAGGTCAGGAAAATCGTGTTGCGTCCGCCCGAGAGGCGAATAAAAAAGGATGCAGGTATCCGCAGCGTTGCACCCATTAATCCAGCAATCGCCGTGAGGCTGAACATTTCCGCAGGCTTAAAGGGAAAGCCAAGGTTCAACATTTGCACCGTGATGATTCCCCACATCCCCCACACCGCAAAGCCGACCAGCAGGTTGGGAATAGAAATCCAAAGATTGCGGTACGCAATTTTCTTACCGGTGGACTCCCAAAATTTTTCGTCTTCGGGACGCCAGTCGCCGATATCAACACGTGAAGTAGAGGCTTGTGTCATTAGGGGTCCTTATTTAATGAGGGGTGACGTTTTGCAGGCTAAAGGGAGTGGCGTTTTTCCCCATGATTTCGCTGCGCCGGACTTCGGTCCAGTACATCCAAATCAAGGAGACCCACACCACGCCGTACATCAACATGAACGCGCTTGAACGTATTCCGGTGAGATCCATCAAAGCGCCAAACATGATGGGCAACACAAAGCCACCCAATCCGCCTGCGAGTCCCACCACGCCACTGATGGTTCCGATATTTCCGGTGTAGTCGTCGCTGATGTACTTAAAGACACTGGCCTTGCCAAAAGCAAAGGCAATACCCAACACAAACATGAGCGCGGTGAAAACGTAAACGTTTAAGCCGAAGTGAAAGGTTTTAGGACCGGTGATGGTGGCGATGGTGAAATCGGTTTGGGGGTAGCTCAGTAAAAACAAACATATCCAACTGACCCACAGAACCCACCAGGTCACACTGTGAGCGCCCCATTTATCTGACAACCACCCACCAACCGCTCGCAACACGCCGCCTGGCAAAGAAAAGCAAGCAGCGAGTAATGCGGCAGAACGAATCTCTAAGCCAAACTCGCCCACGTAATACTGAACCATCCACAAAGACAAGGCCACATAGCCACCAAACACAATGCTGTAGTACTGGCAGTACTTCAATACCTTGGGGTCTTTCAGTGCTTTGAGTTGGTCTATAAACTTCACATCGGTTGACACCAAATGGGTGGGGTCGCTGTAACTGAAGAACCAAAATAAAAGGACGGTGCCAAACATAATCGCGGCATAGACTTGGGGCACCATGGCCCAACCAAAGGCCACGACCAAAGCCGGAGCTACAAATTTATTGACGGCCGCTCCCGAATTGCCCGCGCCATAAACCCCCATCGCAAACCCTTGCTGGTGTTTTGGAAACCAACGCGCGACATAGGGTGTACCGACCGAAAAAGAACCGCCGGCCAAACCCACAAACAAACCAATGGTCAAAAAATGCCAATAGGCGGTGGCATAGGACATGAGGTAAATCGCCGGGACGGTGAGTGCCATCAAAATGGTCATCACGATGCGGCCGCCATACTTATCGGTCCAAATGCCCAAAGGCACACGGATCAAGGAACCGGTGAGCACCGGTGTTGCCATCAGCAAACCAAATTGCGTGGCATTGAGGTCAAGTGCCTTTTTAATCGGAATGCCGATGACGCCAAACATCATCCACACCATGAAACACACAGTGAATGCCAATGTGCTGACGATTAAAACGGAAAGCGCCTGTCTTTTATGTGTCATACCAAGACTCCTATATGTCTTGGTAGAACTGTATTTTTTACGTCGGGTTCGCGCTATCCCTCGCTAGAACGCAAGCAAAGATGCAGAGGAACTATGCCGGGGCCGCAAGACCTCGTTCTTAAGAACTAGTGGGGCCAGAACATGGCGTGTGTTTGCGCTAGATCAAAGGGTTTTCTGAGGCCATGACAGCGGCATGAACGCGACTGCTGACTCCGAGCTTGCGCAAAATATGTTGCACATGGATTTTGACGGTGGTCTCGGCAATGCCCAGATTGCGGCCGATTTCTTTATTGCTTTCGCCTTTGGTAATGCCGCGCAAAATTTCCTTCTCGCGAGCCGACAAAGTGTCCAAGAGATTACTTACTGTCTGAACAGAATCGTCCTTAGCACCCGAAACATGTGACGCCCCTCGATAAGCAGCCACCAATTTATTGGTCATTTCAGGGGCAATGACGTTGTCCCCTGCGTGGGCTTTGAGAATCGCTTGAATCAGGTCCTCGCCTTCGGTTGTTTTGAGCAAATAACCGGCAGCCCCATTGCGCAGTGCTCGCGCCAAATCCGCCTCGTCTTCGCTCACCGTCAAAACCAAAATACAGGCTTGTGGCGCCGCCTCATGCAAAGCGGGAATAGCATCGACACCATTGACGCCAGGCAAATGGTTGTCCAGCAAAATAACATCAGGCTGAAGTTCTTGCGCGCGGCGCTGCGCCTCGCCTGCGTCTGCTGCATCTCCCACAACCACTAAGCGGGAGTCGCGCGATAAAAGCGCAGACAAACCGCGGCGAAACAACGTATGGTCATCCACCAGCAAGACTCGCAAAGCAGGGGAAGTCATAGGGCTGCAGTTTGTGAAGCTGGCAAAGTCAAAATAACAGAACTCCCGTTTTGCAGCGTAGAAATAAATTCAAGCTCTGCGCCAATGCGTTGGGCCCGCTCGGCCATGATACGTAAACCCACATGGGTTTCATCTTGACCAAGCGCATCAGTGATAAAACCGACGCCGTTATCGCGAATCTCGAAGCGCCATGCAGGTTGTTGCACCACATCGAGCCAGACCTTTGACGCCCGCGCGTGCTTACGGACATTGGACAAAGCTTCCTGAACGATGTGAAGGACCTGGATTTGTAAATCGGCAGAAAGTGGTACACCATGGCCAGCGATATGGAGCGACGTATCGATGCCCGTTTGGTGCTCAAATTTGCGCAATGTTGTGGCTAGCGCTGGCTCAATGTCTTCCGTATTCGCTCGGGTACGGAAATGCAGCAAAAGCTCACGGACATCGCCATTGCTCTCGCGAACGCCGCTGTCAATGTCTTGCAAAACATTTTGAATTTCAGACTGTGATCCGCTGGCTAGGGCATCGCGCAGCAGTTGTACTTGAATTTTTAAAAATGCCAAAGACTGCGCAATGGAATCATGTAACTCGCTGGCAATGAGTTGGCGCTCTTGGGATACGGCGGCTTCTTTTTCGAGCGCATTCAAACGTAAATTTTCCATCGCACTGGCCAAGTGGCTATTAAGCGCCTCATACAAAGACCGCTCCGCCTCTGAGGGCGATACTCGTGCGTGGAAAAATAAATCAACCTCACCCATCACACGCTCATAAATCCGAATCGGCACATTAACCACCGTACTAAACCCTGCTTTTGCGCAGTGTTGGAGCGCCGCTGGTGCTAAGGCATGGATCGGAATCACCCGCAACTGGTGATCGGTGGCAATCGCACCGCAGTGGCAATCTCCCGCATGCAAGCATTGCTCATCTTCGACCATGGTGTTTGGTAAGCCTGCCGAAGCCAGCATGATGAAGCGCTGGTTGGCCTGGTCTGACCAGCGAACCGCCACGGCGTCAGCACGCGCAATACGCAACATACTTTTTGAAAAACCTTGCGCTAATGCGTCTAAGTGCGTCGCATTTGCCACCATAGCGGTAACCTCATACAACGATTCAAGCCTCTCGCTTTTTTCTTCTAACTCCAAGGTTTTTTCTTTCACCTTGGTCTCGAGGTTTTTGTACATCCGTTGCAGGTGTTCAGCCATGGTGTTAAAACCGTCGGCCAAGGTTCCAAACTCGTCTGAGGTCACCCGCTCTACCCGAGCGCCCCAATCGCCAGCTTGAATTTTTTGGATCGCCTGCTTCAATAAAGTGACCGGTTCTAGAACGAATAGATACCCTGTAAAAACTAAAACAGCGGCTCCAAAAATTGCGAGCGATAAAACGCCCATTTGCAGCAGATGCAATATCGATGTCCATCGCGCCATATGGGCTTCAATGCTAGCGACCAATGCATCTATGTCGGCAACAAACCGGACCGTCTCCGCCCGCAACACAAGCGAATCATGGCTTGAAATTGAACTTTCCTTTGGTAGCCAATGGGCTTGGAACGCAGCCCAATCGGTTTGCACATTGGAAAAATGGATCCGCACTTTTTCATCCCACGGCATAAATAAGGGGCGCTCGGTATCGCCATGGCGAAGGACATCAAGGCTTTGAGAAAATTCTTTTTCTAAAGCAATGAGTTCGCCATGCTCCTGACTGCTCACCACCAAAGCCATGCGGTAGGCTTGCATGCGCATACGCCCCGCTTCATTGACGGCTGCCGCGCCACCGTCGAGCTGCCAAGACACCCACAAGGTAGCGACGCTCGACAACAAAGCCGCCATCAAAAATGGCAGCCCAACCACCGCCAATTTGGAACCCAGCCCCCAGCGGGTTTTGACAATGGTGGTTTGCGATAGGGGGTTATCCATCTTTTCCGTCCTTGCGCGGCTGCACAAGCCAAGGGCCATAGGTAACGCCATAAATCAAAAATGCCAGCATCCACGCCGTTGCAGAAACCATCACAGCTAAAGTTATTTGCTGTGGTTCCACCAAGGGCCAAACGACTCTCGCAAAGGCTGCAAATACCAGCAAGCCAAAAGCGGTGACCTCCCTTTTGGATGCCTGAATCATTCGTCCGGTGTGCCCGCGGGCTGTGCGCGTGATCATGCCCATGATCAAACACCCAGTCGCTCCTACGGCCAATCCATGGATTCCCGCCGATACCGGAACCCAACCCCACAGCGCAACAGCCAACAAGCCTAGGCCGACTGCAAACCACGCATACGCGATCTGCAAAATCCACAACATCGGCCGAGTCCGACAGGCCCAAGGCGACCAGCGCGATTGGCGAATGCCATGCAATAGCGCAGCGCAAGCCAATACCCATGCAGTCAACGGCGAAATATCGGATGGCGCAAAAACCCAAAGCGCCAAACCAAGCGCTGTGCTAACCATGACGCCGCGTTCCAACCAAGCCAAAGGCTTAATAGTTGTACCGCCGATTGCAGACATCGTAAAACCAGGAATAACGCGGCCTGCCATCACACTTTC
>JBAXOC010000098.1:0-5719 GCA_037133455.1 Comamonadaceae bacterium
CGAGCGCAAAGAGGAACGGACTTTGGTGGGCGAGTACCGCGCCGCAGTGCAAGCGATGGTGACGCAACTGAGCGCCAACAACCTCGACGAGGCATTAGCCTTTGCCAAATTGCCCGAAGGGATTCGTGGCTTTGGCCACGTCAAGGCGCGGCACTTAGCGCAAGTTCGTCCGCAGTGGGACGCTGGGGCAGCGCGCTGGGGCGGCGCACCTCTTGCAGCAACCAAGACGTAAAGGCTTGGGCCGCGGCGCTGGTCCCGGTGCCCTCAGAAGCGATGAGGTAATACGCCTCTTTCATTGGCAGGGATAACGCAAACGGGCGTACCAGTTGCCCCGTTTCAATCAAGTGGCTGGCCACGGTGTCATGCGCTAAGGCCACGCCCAAACCTTGTTGTGCCCACGTTAAGCTCAGCGCCCAGGTGCTGGCGCGGTGGACCACTGGCGGCAGGGCAGAGCTGTCGTAGTCGGGGTGGGCTTCAAGCCAGCTGTCCCAACTTTGCACGCTGCTGGAGAGGTCGAGCAAGCGCTCTTGAAGCAAGTCTTGCACACTGTGAATGCGACGCGCGACCTCTGGGGCGCAAACCGGGTAGGTCGTGTCTTCCCAAAGTCGTTGGCCCACGCGGCGCTCCCACTTGCCTAAGCCCAAAACAATTTCAACCGCAGCGGTGGGGCTTTGACGGTCTTCGGACCAAATCGACGTCACCACGTTCATTTGCACCCACGGGTAGGCTTCCATGAAACGGTGTAAGCGCGGAGCCAACCAAAAAATAGAAAACGACAGGTTGGCGTGCACTTCCAAAATGCCCGGGTTCTTGCGCCCGGTGAGAACGCTGGTACCTTCCTCGAGCATCGCAAAAGCCGCCTGCACCGTGGGTAAATAGCTTCTGCCTGCCGCAGTCAGTTCTAGGCCGCGCGCCCGGCGCATAAACAAGGGCCGGCCCAAGGCGCTTTCAAGGGCTTTGATCTGCTGGCTCACCGCCGACTGGGTCATATGCAAGGCTTGCGCGGCTTCGGTAAAGCTCAAGGCGCTGGCAGAAGCCTCAAAAGCACGCAACCAATTTAAAGGAGGAAGTCTGGACATAAAAGCCATTAGTTATTCATTAGTCAAACTAATTTTACAACTGAAGTTTCTTCGTTTGCCTCTGGTGAGGGCTTCATTCAGAATCTCCCCCATCGTAAAAACTGCAACCTAAGGAACTTTATTTCTATGCAAACCCCATTCCAAGCCCTGGTTTTAACCGAAGTGGAAGGCAAAACCCACGCCCAGGTTCAGTCGCTCACCCAGGCGGATTTGCCTGTAGGCGACACCTTGGTTGCTGTGAGCCACTCCAGTTTGAATTACAAAGACGCAATGGCCTTGACCGGCAAAGGCAAGATCGTGCGCCAGTTTCCGATGGTTCCTGGGATTGATTTGGTGGGAACGGTGATCGAGTGCACAAGCGGCGCATGGAAAGCCGGCGACGCCGTAGTGCTGACCGGCTGGGGCGTAGGAGAGCGGTTTTGGGGCGGTTACAGCCAAGTTCAGCGCGTGAAGTCGGAGTGGCTGACGGCTTTGCCAAAAGACATGTCGCCCTTGCAATCGATGACTTTGGGAACGGCGGGGCTGACAGCCATGCTGTGTGTGATGGCGTTGGAAGAGGCAGCGCTTCCCAAAGGAAAAATTTTAGTCACGGGTGCCAGCGGTGGAGTGGGAAGTGTGGCGGTGGCTTTGCTGTCTCGCTTGGGCTTTGAGGTCACGGCTCTGACCAGTCGCCCGGAAGAAAACCAAGAGTATTTGACCAAACTTGGCGCTACCGAGGTGTTGGGAACCGCACAATGGCAAACCAAAATCAGCCCCTTGGCTGCGCAACGCTGGGCCGGCGTCATCGACGTGGCTGGTGGTGCAATTTTGGCGCAGGCGCTCTCGGAAGTGCATTACGGCGGCGCAGTCGCAGCCTCGGGCTTGGCTGCCAGCGTCTCGCTTGACACCACGGTGCTGCCATTTATTTTGCGCGGCGTGCGTTTGCAAGGCGTGGACTCGGTCATGTGTCCCCAAGACAAGCGCACCCAAGCCTGGGAACGTTTGGCAACGCTGTGCTCCGCTGATGCGTATGTGGACATGCAGCGCGTCGTCGGTTTGACCGCGCTGCCTGCTTTGGCCGCTGAGATGATGTCTGGCAAAGCCCACGGTCGCGTGGTCGTTGATTTGAAAGCGGCCCCATGAGCGCACGTCTGCCCAATTCCGTTACCGCTGATAACGCACTGGCTATTCCTAGCCACGCCTTAGACCGACTTCTCAAACCGCGATCGATTGCCATCGTGGGCGCCAGCCCGCGCGAAGGCAGTTTTGGAAACATGATTGAGCGCTCGATCGCCTCGTTGGGTTTTGAGGGCCAGGTGTTTTTAATCAACCCCAAGTACAGCGAAATCCATGGTCGTCCCGCGTATGCCAGTTTGAGTGATTTGCCAACCGCACCCGATTGCGTGGCCATGGCGATTGCAGATGCCGCTTTGCCTGCAGCGCTTGAAACCGCTGCCCGCGCCGATGCTGGCAGCGCCGTGCTGTTTGGTCGCTCGTACGGCGTTGACAGTTCGGGCCGCGAACTCACGCAGACGCTCACTGCGATTGCGCAAGAAGCCAATATGCAGTTGTGCGGCGCCAACTGCATGGGCTTTGTTAATTTGGATGCCAAGTTGCAAATGACAGGCTTTCCGTTTGAAACCCTGCGCGACCCCGGCCACGTGGCGCTGATTTCTCACAGCGGCTCCACCTGGTCAGGCATCGTCGGTAACCTGCGCGGCATGCGCTTTAACACCGCGATCTCGGCCGGCCAAGAACTGGCCACTGGGGTGGCTCATTACATGGATTACTTGATCACGCAACCCTCCACCCGGGTAATTTGCTTGGTGTTGGAGACTGTGCGCCAACCGGCTGAATTTTTAGCCGCCTTAGACCGCGCCCGGGCCGCGGGCATTGTGGTGGTGGCCCTCAAACTCGGACGCAGCGAGCGGGGCCAAGCCTTTGCCAAATCGCACAGTGGCGCTCTTTCAGGAAGCGCGGATGTATTGGACGCAATATTTGTGCGCCATGGCGTTGTCATCGTCCACACCTTGGACGAAATGATGGACACCGCTGAGTTGTTTGCCGCCACGCGCAAACCCCACAACGGCAGTTTTGCTTTGGGCAGTGACTCCGGCGGTGAGCGCCAGTTGATTGCCGACCTGGCCGAGCCTTTGAAGATCTCGTTTGCGCCACTGAACGAGGCAACGGTAGAACGCCTCAACGGCTTGCTCAGCCCGGGCGTGGAAGCCACCAACCCCTTGGATTACTGGGGTGACGGCCAAGACGTGATTGCCGACTGCTTGCTGGCGATGGCCGAAGACCCTGCCGTAGGAACGGTGGTGATGGCTACCAATATGGCCCAAGGGCAAGACTTTATGGTGACCTGTTCCCAGGCGCTGGAGAAAACCTGGGCCGCGAGCACCAAACCGATTGTGCTTATGGGCAATGTCAGCGCGACCATGTCGCCTGCCGAATGTAACCGCTTTCGCGCGATGGGCATCCCGGTGTTGATGGGCACCGAAACCGCCTTACGCGCGCTCGCGCATTACAGTGCGCACTATGCGCTCCAAGCGCCTGAAGCAAGTATTGCGGATGCTGTGACCCACACTCCCAAGATGCCAAACCCCGAGCGACTCGCGTTTTGGGAATCTGCTTTGCAAGACTGCGCCAAAGCAGACCAAAGCCTACAAAGCTTTGCGCTGTTAGAAGAGTTTGGACTGCCAACCGCCCAAGGGATGAGCACCAGCGATTGGAGCAAAGCGCTGGCATTTGCTGACAAAGTGGGTTACCCCTTGGTCGCCAAAATTGACGCGCCTGAGGTGGCACACAAGTCCGACATGGGCGGTGTGATTTTGGGAATCACCAATGCACAGCAGCTGCAAGCGGCTTGGAACGAACTGCAGGCCAAGTTGCCCGGAGCTGTGTTGTTGCAGCGTCAGTTGCAAGGCACGGAGTTGATCTTAGGAATGCAAAAAGACCCTTCGTTTGGTCCGATTTTTACGGTGGGCTTGGGTGGCATTTTTGTTGAAATCATGAAAGACGTGGCCTTGCTTTTGCCCAGCGATTCCAAACAAACCATCCGTAACGCGGTCTTGGGTTTGCGCAGCGCCGCTTTGCTGCAAGGTGCGCGTGGGCGGGCGGTGGCAGACATCGACGCTTTGACGCAGGTCATTCAAAACTTCATGGCCATGGGAATGGCCTTGCAAGATCACATTCAAGAAGCAGAAATCAATCCCTTGTTGGTCAGTGGCGCAGACATGGCGGCTGTCGACTGCTTGGTTATTCCTGTTGACGTTGCCCCCATTCAAACTGAAGAAAAAATTGCCTTATGAACCAAGCCCTTCAACCTGCCTTGTTACAAGACCCGGTGATCCAAACCGAAACCATCGGCCGTGTCGGCGTGATTCGGTTGAACCGCCCTAAAAAACGCAACGCGATTAACGGCGCGATGATGGCGGCTGTGAGCCACGCTTTACAAGCGTTTAGCGCCGACCCGGATATTGGCGCGATTGTGTTGGCAGCCAACGGCCCTTCGTTTAGCGCTGGTTTTGATTTGAAAGAACTCGCCGAGCAGGGCAACACCACCGCCGAGCAATGGGGCGCGGTGCTCAAAGCCGACTTTGATTTTGTGATCCAGTTTTGGGATTGCCCCAAACCGACCATCGCCGCCATCCATGGATTTTGTATTGGTGGAGGCTTGGAGTTGGCGGTGTCGTGCGACCTCACCATTGCCGATAGCGAGACCTTGATGGGCGAGCCTGAAATGAAGTTTGGCTCTAGCATCGCCGCGATGATCGTGCCTTGGTTGGTGGGTGCGAAATACGCCAAAGAAATGCTGCTCACTGCCAGTGATCGTATCAGCGCCCAACGCGCTTATGAGGTCGGTTTGGTCAATGAAGTGACGCAAGACGGTACGCATTTTGAGCGCGCTTTGGCTGTGGCAACCGGCATGGCCAACTGCTCGCCTTTGTCGATTCAACTCACCAAACGCGCTATCAACCGGGGCTTTGACATCAGCGGCATGCGCCAAGCATTGCTCGCAGCCATTGACGCTGCCACACTGATCGAGTCCAATGTCCGACCCGAAAACGCCGAGTTTGAACGCCTGCGCACCACCCAAGGCATGCAAGCCGCTTTGGCTTGGCGCAACAGCCAGCAAGCCAGCGCAGTGGCTTAAAG
Source organism: Comamonadaceae bacterium (assembly GCA_037133455.1). Classification (GTDB taxonomy): domain Bacteria; phylum Pseudomonadota; class Gammaproteobacteria; order Burkholderiales; family Burkholderiaceae_C; genus Allorhodoferax. The sequence goes on from JBAXOC010000098.1 coordinate 5,220, forward strand.
ATAGGGGGCGCATTACAACTTTGTCATGAAAGATGCGCCCCATGACATTCAAGGACACAATACTTGAATGCATGTTTTATTGTTAGAAGACGAAAAAAAGATCGCAGACTTTATTGTTGCGGGTTTTGAAGCACATGGCTTTCAAACCCACCACGAAGCCGACGGATTTCGAGGGCTCAATACCGCACTGATCCGAAGTTTTGACGCCATCGTCATGGATGTGAATCTGCCCTTGATGGATGGTTTTCAAGTGCTGACAGAAATTCGGCGCAAAGGCTTGCACACCCCCGTTGTTTTGCTCACCGCACGCACCGACCTGGCAGACCGCCTCAAGGCGTTTGAATTGGGAACGGACGACTATCTCCCCAAGCCCTTTTTTATCGAAGAGCTGATTATTCGGGTGCAGACCGTTGTCGCCCGCAAAGCGGGAAACGTTGAAAAAACGGTTCAGCAAAGTGGCGTCACTTTGGACCGCTTTACCCGCATGGTGAAGTGGGGTG
>JBAXOC010000099.1:0-5690 GCA_037133455.1 Comamonadaceae bacterium
GCCAAAGCGGAACCCTTGAAGATCGCCTTTGCTTATGTTGGCCCTGTGGGTGACGGCGGCTGGACCTTCGCCCACGACAACGCTCGCAAAGCTTTGGAAAAAGAATTCGGCGACAAGATCCAAACCTCGTTTGTTGAAAACGTGCCTGAGTCTGCAGACGCTGAGCGCGTGATTCGCGATATGGCAGGTCAAGGTAACAAGCTGATTTTCGGTACGACGTTTGGTTACATGGAAACCATGCTCAAAGTGGCTCCTGACTTCAAAGATGTGAAGTTCGAGCACGCAACGGGCTACAAATCTGCCGACAACATGCGCACCTATGACAGCCGCACCTACGAAGGCGCGTACATGGCTGGTGTGATCGCAGGCAAGATGAGCAAAACGGGAACTCTGGGCGTAGTGGCTTCGGTGCCAATTCCTGAAGTGATCCGTAACATCAACAGCTTTACTTTGGGCGCACAAACCAGCAACCCCAAAATCAAGACCAAAGTGGTGTGGGTCAATGAGTGGTTTAACCCACCAAAAGAAACCGAAGCAGCGACCAGCTTGATCAATGGCGGCGCGGATGTTTTGTTCCAAAACACCGACTCTCCAGCCGTCTTGAAAACAGCCCAAGACAAAGGCAAGCGCGCTTTTGGTTGGGACTCTGATATGACCGCCTACGGCCCTAAAGCCCACTTGGCCTCAGCCGTCATCAACTGGACTCCTTACTACATCAAAGCAACCAAAGACGCTTTAGAAGGCTCTTGGAAAACCGGTGGCGTGTGGTGGGGTGTTAAAGAAGGTGCAATTGACCTCGTATCTATCGCTGAAGACGTGCCAGCGGACACCAAAGCCAAAATCGACGCTGTCAAAGCGGGCTTGAAAGACGGAAGCTTTGCGATCTGGAAAGGTCCTTTGGTCGATAACACTGGAAAGACTTTGCTTAAAAAAGATGAAGTGGCTGACGACAAGTTCCTCAGCGGCGTGAACTTCTACGTCAAAGGCGTTGAAGGTAAAGTTCCTGGCGGAAAATAAATTTCTCCGCTAGTCAAAAAGGGCCGCTTCTGCGGCCCTTTTTTTGGGCTTTGGTGCCTAGTTTGAACGCACAATAGCAGGCTATGAAAACTGATCTCCAACCTGGCAATGTGGCTGCAGCGCTTTGGCATCCAGTGGTTTTGGCAGCTGATGTGCAAAGCAGCCCCTATGCTGCCCACTTACTTGGACAAGACGTCGTTGTTTGGCGTGATTTGAAAGGGCAAGCCCATGCCTGGGCCGACCAATGCCCGCACCGAGGCGCTCGCTTGTCTTTAGGTCGTGTGTGTGAAGGGCGCTTGGAGTGTCCGTACCACGGTTGGCAGTTTGAAGGTTCGGGGCGCTGTGTGCGCGTTCCTGCTTTGCCAGGATTTACGCCGCCTGCGGGACACACTGCCCACGTCTTTGAGGTTCAAGAGCGTTACGGTTTGGTTTGGGTGCGTTTAAATACGCGGCCCGTTGATGTAGCTTCCCCGGCGTTTGCCTTGCCCACGTTTGAGGCCGAGGCGGATACGCGCTTGCGAAAAATCAACTGTGGACCCTATGACGTTGCCACCAGTGCGCCACGCATTGTGGAAAACTTTTTGGATATGTCGCACTTTAGTTTTGTGCACGAGGGATGGTTGGGCGCACGGGGTTCGCCAGCGATTGAAGACTACCAGGTGGACTTGACTGCGACGGGTCTTTTGGCAACGGGATGTAAAGCCTGGCAGCCGCAAAGCAATCTCCACTCCACCGAACCTGAGTTGGTGGAGTACACCTACGAGGTGACCGCGCCCTATGCTGCGGTGTTAACGAAAATACCTGAGGCAGGAAAGACAGCAATTGACGGCTGGCGGGAATCGATTGCGCTCTTTATTTGCCCAATGACAACCGAAAGTAGCCGCGTTTGGTTTCGTCTGGCGGTTGCAGATTTTGAGTCCCCAGAGTTAAAGTTTCAAGAGTTTCAACACACCATCTTTACCCAAGACCAACCGGTTTTAGAGTCGCAAAAGCCCAAATGCTTGCCTTTAAATCTTCAAGCCGAAGCCCATACCGCAGCGGATAAAGTATCGTCGCTGTACCGCCGATTTTTGAAAAATTCGGCCATTGAATTTGGCACGTGTTAAACATATTTCGTTAAGGAGTTGTTATGTTCAAAGTGCATCCGGTAGATCCTAAGCGAATGCCTGCGCTGTTGCGTGCGATGCCCAAGGCGGAATTGCATATGCATATCGAGGGCTCCTTAGAGCCCGAGTTGATGTTCGCCATGGCCAAGCGTAACGGCGTGACGCTGCCTTACGCCAGTGTTCAAGACCTGCGCAACGCCTATGTGTTTGATAACCTGCAAAGTTTTTTAGACATTTACCACGCCGGAACCTTGGTTCTGAAAACCGAAGAAGATTTTTACGATTTGGCCTGTGCTTACCTGGCCCGTGCGCAAGCGGATAACGTGGTTCACGCCGAGCTTTTCTTTGACACCCAAACCCACACCGACCACGGACTGAGTTCAGCAACAGTTATCAACGGATTGCACCGCGCCTGTGTTGATGCTCCCCAAAAATTTGGGATGACTGCGTCATTGATTTTGTGCTTTCTGCGCCACTTGAGCGAAGAGGATGCGTTTGAATGCTTGGAAGATATTTTGCCGCTGCGTGAAAAAATAGTTGGTATTGGCCTGGCCTCTAGCGAGCTGGGCCATCCTCCAGAAAAATTCGCCAAAGTATTTGCCAAGGCGCGACAACTCGGATTTCATCTGGTTGCGCATGCGGGAGAAGAGGGGCCACCGGCCTACATTTGGAGTGCCTTGGATATTCTCAAGGTGGAGCGTATTGACCACGGCGTTCAGGCCACGCGTGATACCGCACTCATACAGCGTTTAGCCCAAGACAAAATCCCGCTCACCGTTTGCCCGTTTTCTAATGTGAAGCTGCGGGTATTTAACACCTTGGCTGATCACACGCTAGGGCAGATGATGGACGCTGGTTTGTGTGTCACGATCAATTCGGATGACCCTGCGTATTTTGGTGGCTATGTGGGCGATAACTATGTTCAAACCGCGCAGGCTTTGCGATTAACAACGCAACAAGCCTACACCTTAGCCCACAACAGTTTGCATGCCGCATTTGTCTCTGATGCCGCCAAACAGCAGTGGACCCACCAACTCAAAGCATGTTTTGAAAGTTTTGTAGAACACGATTACTAAGGCCTTCACTCTTTAAAAGGTCTTGAGAAATTTAAGCCAACGTAGGGTAGCCCAGTGCGATAGCGGCTTCGCGCATGTCCATACAACGCTGGTAAATCTGTGCGGGCGGGTTTTCAAATCCCACAATACCGAGATCGCTTAAAGCCTGAGCGGCATGGGGGTTGGAGAACACAGAAGCCAAAACACTTTGCATGGTTTTCAGGTCGTGCGCCGTTGTTTTCACAGAAGTGATCAATGGCAAACCCGGATACGACGCGGTATAGCCCACAACGTGAAGTCCTTGAATAGCCTCGGGGCTGTATCTTTTCAGGCCGTCATACGTCACGCAGTCAATGCTTGCCAAGTCCGCCACCCCTGAGCGTACCGCGTCCACCGAAAGACGGTGGCTACCAGTTTCTAAGGTGCTCTTAAAGAATTTCCCGTTGATGGAGAGCGGAGCAAGCCGAGCGCGAAAAGCGTTGTAACCCGATTGTGAGTTAGAAACGTTAAAGGCGGCGCGTAATCCTCGGAAATCTTCGAGCGCTAAAGCGGCATGTTCATCTCGCGCGATAAGCGCGCTATGGCAGGTGATTCCTTCACACCCCGGCGCGTCGTATTGAAAGCAACCAACGAGCTGCACTTTGCCAGCTAAGTCGTCCATCAAGGGGTAGCCACAAGTTTGGCTTAGGAGCAGATCAGGATTCAGCCAATGGGCATGCAAGTCGGTGGGCCACGTCAACGCTTGGGGTGTGTTTGCCAAGCCGTGTTCCCGCAACTGCGCCGCCAAAGTCGCCCACAACTGCGTTACTGCGTCTCGGTTGCTGACATACATCGGCAACGAAGCCAGGCCCATGGTCATAAACGGGTCATCTGACGGGCTGAATCAATCGGTCTGATTGCGTGGCGTATAAAAAGGCGCAGGTAACCTGGGAAGAAAAAATGGCCGTTCTCATGCAAATAACGTTCTCGCTCTTGCCGATAAGCGGCCGGTATCGCATACCAAGCCAATCCGGGGCGCTCATGGTGTACGGCGTGAAAATTATTGTTCAAATACAGCAAGCGCCAAGGCCAGCTAGCTTCGTTGATCACAATGCGGTGCATAGCGTTGGCAGCGGGGCGGTGTTCATAAAACGAGCGCATGAAAGCCAAGCTGAGCATGAAGTAACTGATGACAACGTATATCCAAGCGGACAGGCCGGTAAAGCGTTCAATCGCCCAGAGCATGGCCACCAGCAGAGCCAAGTGTTGAAGCCAAGTTTTGCGAAATGCAGCGTTACGCCAATTGACCAACTGCGTTAGCGGCTGGAGAAGATTGGCGATGGAGAAAGCCGGTGTAATCAAAAATCGTCCAATGGAGGTTCTTTGGGCGTTAAGTAAAAACTTATAAGGCGCAGAAAATCGAGCGTAATCATCAGGCTCGGTGTAATTGCTCTCGGGATCAATGCCAGGAAAAGTCAAGAGCTCGTCGCGGTGGTGCGCAAGGTGACTGTCGCGGTACACATCAAATGGGTACCACACGGCCATTGGCAAAAGGCCGAGCGCTCGGTTAAGGCTTTCGTTTTGCGTTGGGTGCCTGTGCACCAATTCATGCTGCAAGCTCATGTACCACGCGCCCAGAATTACCATGGCCACCAAGGGACCTGCCGATGGAGTGTGGGCGTACCACGCCAGAGACCCCAACCATCCGGTGTAAGTGGAAAGGATGACCAGCCAAGTTGGCCATTCAATTTTTCGATCAACGTGTGCAGTCAAGTCGGACTCCATGAATTTCATAGCGATGTATCAAAGCGAATGAACCGGATTTTAGGGGTGTTGCGAAGTGGGAGGGTTGTAAAATGGGGGTATTCCACTTTGTGCCCGCGCGTGGAACGTTTCTTTTTCGGGCCATGTAGAGGACTACCATGTATAAAAACCTCGCTGCGATGGCCTTCGCTTGTTGTTGTGCTGTCCGCGAATGTTCCCCCTTTTTGCTGCGTGAATCTGCCTTTTTTGCGTGGGTTCCATGAGCTACCAAGTCAAAGAGATTTTTTACACCTTGCAAGGCGAAGGCGCGAATGCGGGAAAGCCTGCGGTCTTTTGTCGCTTTGCGGGTTGTAATTTGTGGTCGGGGCGCGAGGCTGACCGCGCCAGCGCCGTGTGCCAATTTTGCGATACCGATTTTGTCGGGACCGACGGCACCTTGGGCGCACGCTATTTCAGCGCCGATGCCTTGGCGCTACAGATAGAAAAGTTGTGGCCCGAAGGCGAGCTAGGAAACCGCTTTGTGGTGTTAACCGGCGGGGAGCCCTTGTTACAAGTCGATGACGCTTTGGTTGCGGCGTTGCATGCCCGGCACTTCACAATCGCACTTGAAACCAACGGCAGCCTGCTTGCGCCTGAAGGGATCGATTGGATTTGTGTCAGCCCTAAAGCCGGTGCCCCTTGGCTTCAGCGCAGCGGCCAAGAGCTTAAATTGGTTTGGCCGCAAGAAGGTTTGGCTTGGAGTGAGGCCCAAGCGATGCAAGACCTGCCT
>JBAXOC010000100.1:0-5654 GCA_037133455.1 Comamonadaceae bacterium
CTTTGCATTTGCTTTGAAATACGACTTGCCTATTTCGCCAGTGGTCGCTTTGGGTGTTGATGGGGTAGCGGCGGCATCAACAGGTACGCCGGGCGCCTCATACGCAAGCGCCAAATCGGCACCCAGCGCACCTGCTGATGCCGCCTTGGTTGCCGGCGTTGCATCTGCTTTTGACGTAGCGGTTTGGCATGATTGGTATGCCACCAAGGCAGGGGTATGCGTTAACTCGGGCGAGCTGGATGGGCTGAACCAAAAAGCTGCGGCTAACAAAGTGGCTGAGCTTTTGGCTGCTAAAGGCTTGGGCGAGAAGAAAACCACCTGGCGTTTGCGCGATTGGGGTATTAGCCGCCAGCGTTATTGGGGCACGCCGATTCCTATCATCCATTGCGACGAGCATGGCGCGGTGCCCGTGCCCGAAAAAGACCTGCCCGTAGTCTTGCCTTTGGACTGTATTCCCGATGGTTCGGGGAACCCCTTGCACAAGCATGAAGGTTTTCACGCGGCGAGTCCGGGTAGCGACAAGCGTGTCGCGTGCCCCGTGTGCGGCAAGCCCGCCCGGCGCGAGACTGACACCATGGACACGTTCGTGGATTCGTCTTGGTACTTCATGCGTTATTGCGACCCTACCAACGCGGATGCGATGGTGGCTGAGGGCGCACAGTATTGGTCGCCGATGGACCAATACATTGGCGGCATTGAGCACGCCATCCTGCATTTACTCTACGCCCGTTTTTGGACCAAGGTGATGCGTGACATGGGCTTGGTCAAAATCGATGAGCCTTTTACCAAACTGCTCACGCAAGGCATGGTGCTCAACCACATTTACTCGCGCCGCACCGCCAAAGGCGGTAAGGATTATTTCTGGCCGCACGATGTGGAGCATGTGCAGGACGAGGCCGGTAAAGTGGTCGGAGCCAAGTTGAAGAACGCAGCCGACAGTGGCGACGGCAAATTGCCCATAGGCACAGCCATCGACTACGAAGGCGTGGGCACGATGTCGAAGTCTAAAAACAACGGCGTCGATCCGCAAGATCTCATCGAGAAATACGGTGCCGATACCGCCCGTCTGTACACCATGTTCACCGCGCCGCCAGAGGCCACGTTGGAGTGGAATGACGCGGGGGTGGAAGGCAGCTACCGGTTTTTACGCCGGGTCTGGAACTTTGGTTTTAAGTTGTCGGTCTGGGATTTAACAGCGGCGCGGGCGCAATGGGCTGCGGCACAAACCAGCGGGCTGGATGGCGTGACATGGTCTAAAGAAGCCAAAGCCTTGCGTTTGGAAATGCATACGGTGTTGAAGCAGGTGGATTACGATTACCAGCGCATGCAATACAACACCGTGGTCTCAGGCGCCATGAAGATGATCAACGCCTTGGAAGATTTCAAAGCCTTGGAAAGCCAAGGCGCGTTAGTCGCACTGCTGGAAGGTTTTGGTATTTTGCTGCGCTGCTTGTATCCTGCAACGCCGCATATCGCACATGCTTTGTGGGAGCAGCTTGGGTTTCACACCACCGGCGGTGATTTGCTGGATACGGCGTGGCCGGTGGTGGATCCCAAAGCCTTAGAGCAAGACGAGTTGGAATTGGTATTGCAAATCAATGGCAAGTTGCGTGGCGCTGTGTTGGTGCCCTCGGGCGCGACTAAAGAAGAGATAGAGGTGCTGGCTTTGGCCAGTCCGACGGTACAAAGTTTTTCAGCGGGTGCTGCGCCTAAGAAGGTGATTGTGGTGCCCGGGCGTTTGGTTAACGTGGTGCTTTAAAACGATGACTTTGATTCACATGCCTTTTTTTCGTCTGCAATTACCTCACCTTACATGGTTTCGCGGCGTGGGATTGGCAGTGCTTGCCAGTGGGCTTTTGGCAGGTTGCGGTTTTGCATTGCGCAGCAGCCCCAACTTTGCGTTTGACACGGTGGCGGTGACGCCCGAACAAAGCGTGGGTGTGGCTGCAGAATTGGCGCGTTATTTAGGCGACAAGCTCAAACCATTGGTTCCTGTGGAGGGACAAGCTGGTCCACAGGCAGTGATTGAAATCATGCAAGAGTTGCGTGAAAAAAATATTGTGGGAATGACTTCGACGGGGCAGGTACGTGAGTTTCAATTGCTCTTGCGGGTGAAGTTTCGGGTGCGAACGATCCAAGGCGTGCAGCTGATCGCGCCTACCGAAGTGATATTGCAGCGCGATATTAGTTTTAACGAGACGGCAGTCTTGGCCAAAGAGTCCGAAGAGATACTGCTGTACCGTGACATGCAGTCGGACTTGGTGCAGCAGTTGTTGCGCCGTGTGGCAGCTATCAAATCGCTTACGCCCTAAACCCCACAATAAACCGCTTTGTTCAGATGCAGATCGCCGCTCCTCAACTTGCGAACCATTTGCAGCGTGGCTTAAAAAGTCTGTATGTGTTGCACGGTGACGAGCCTTTGTTGCAACAAGAGGCCTTAGACGCGATTCGTTTGCATGCCAAAGGCTTAGGCTATACCGAGCGTACCTCCCATACCGTTGCCGGTGCGCACTTTGACTGGAGCGAGGTATTGGCATCAGGTGGCAGCCTGAGTTTGTTTGCGGACAAACAGATCGTTGAAATTCGCATTCCCAGCGGCAAACCAGGAAAAGAGGGAAGCGCCGCGTTGCAGCAATTGGCCCAGCAGTCGCAGGGAAATGAAGACACGCTCACGGTGGTTTTGCTGCCGCGCCTCGATAAGCTCACCAAAGCTACGGCCTGGTTTATGGCCTTAGAGAATGTGGGCGTGACTCTGCAGGTGGAACCGGTGGATCGCCAAGCCTTGCCTGCGTGGATCGCCCAGCGCCTGGCAGTGCAAGGGCAAAAAGTTCAAGCCGGAGAAGAAGGTCAGCGCACCCTGCAATTTTTTGCTGACCGGGTAGAAGGTAATTTACTCGCTGCATACCAAGAAATTCAAAAGTTAGGCCTGTTGTTTCCGCCAGATGCAAGCAACGCTGGCGTTCTGACTTGGGAGCAGGTGGAAAGCGCAGTTCTTAACGTGGCGCGTTACGATGTTTTCAAGTTGTCCGAGGCAGTTTTGGCGGGGCAAAGTGTGCGGGTGCAGCGCATGTTGGAAGGTCTGCAGGCCGAAGGTGAAGCGGAAGTTTTGGTGCATTACACCTTGGCCGAAGATATTCGTGCGCTCAAGCGGGTCAAAGACGCAATGGGGCAAGGTCGGCCTTTGCCGATGGCGCTACGCGAACAGCGCATTTGGGGCGCGCGTGAGCGTTTGTTTGAGCGGGTGTTGCCGCGCCTGAGCGCAGACGCACTCAACCAGCTTTTGCAATCGGCCCACCAAGTGGACGGCATCGTGAAAGGCTTAAAGCTGCCGCAATGGCCGCACAGTGGTTGGCAAGCCTTGCACCGCTTGGCTTTGCAGTTGTGCCACTCTTGCACTGCTGCGCCTAGTCGCTAGCCGCTAGCCGTTGCACTTAGCGTTTAGCCCGTCACTACCCGGTCTCGGCCTTCGTTTTTGGCTTGGTAAAGTGCTGCATCGGCTCGGGCTAGGGCCGCTTGAATATTGTTTGCTACCGATCAGGTTGAAAGCCTACTAGGTTTATTGGCAAAACCTTAGGGCAAGGTCCGCCATAAAGCACAATCGCGCACATGAAAGCTGCTCAGATTCTTCGGTATTTTCACCAAAACAGCGAAACACTCGTCGAGAGTGAAGTAGATGATTGCTTCGATCACTGCAAAATTGCTACTGGAGAACGTCCGACCGTAGGCAAGCCAGCCCGGATCCAGGCAGACAAACCACCCCGGTACCAGATAACCTGTGTGTACCCCGTTTGGCGGGCACGCATGGCCGCATTGACTGACAGCCAGCATTCGGAGCTGGCGCAGTAAAACACCACGGGCTGCTGCAGATCAGGCGCGGCAGCTTGCATCATTTGGCGAAACCGTTCTGCGTAGGCTGTTTCTTTTTTCTCATCTTCGAAAGCAATACCTGCGTGTATGAAGTTTATGGCGCCAGGAATCACGGGGCCCGCCGCAGCTACATCGATAACTACGGGGCGGTCGCTACGGGTCAGTGCGATGACTACATCTTTTGTGTCCCAACGCTGGATACCCTCAAGGACTCTGGGCGTCATACCAGTGACTTGATTGCCATAGCGCATTTTGTTGGGGGTGCTTACGCCTGGCTCATCGCGTTCTTGCTGAGTGACCGATGGAGTGGGGCTTGTCAGGTTTTGCAACGCAGCTAAAGTTTGGACTTGAGTTTCTTCGTAGAGCGGTAACAACTCGTGGTCATTGACTGCGACGAGACGGCACAGTTTTGGGTTGTTTTTGGTGTGGTTGCAGGTGTACAACGCCCCTAACATGGCTTGGCTTGGGTCATCAACCCCCCACCGGGCACCAAAACCCGCTTTACCCCAACCGATGGCCATGGCTTTGTTTGGGTTGGCGCTAAGGTAGTTGGAAAGCGCTTTTTGCGCGGTGGTTTTGCATAACAACTGACCGGCGCAATCCTCTTCAATCCATTTTTCGTAACGCTCTTTCATGTCTTCTGCTGGCGCACCCAGCGCCCGACCGAAAAACCCAATTCGGATTTTCATGCTGTCTGGGAGGCTTAGCTCCTCGGTTTCAGTTTGGGTTACCACGCCTAATGTGAATGCATCTTTGCCCGTGAGTTGTTGGCATTGATCGAACGGTGTTTGGCCGGTAGGACAGAACCAGGGAGTTCTATCTTTTTCCAGTGTGCGTTGGAGCTCTCGAATTCTTAAAAAGCCAAATGCTTCTTTAATCTCATATAGCGCTTGGTTGATGACTTGGGAATCAAATTTATCACCCATTTGTTGTTTGTACAAAGCGTACATCTGAGGCATGGCCTGAGGGTTTACTTGCTTAGTGTCTTTGTTGTGTGCGCCGTGGATACCGACCATAGTCACTCGTGGTATGTTCCCTGTGCCAAATGCACGTACCTGTCCCCCCATAAAAATCAGAGAGCAAGCCGACATGCAATAGCCTGAGACTAAGGTTTTGATATTTGCGTTTTGAACAATCCGTGCGACTTGCATACCTGTCCAAATGTCACCTCCTGGGCCATTCACCAAAATCAAGCGCTTTATGCCACCTTTTGCAAATGCATCTTTGAAGTTCTGAAAGTCCTGATCGACTGTGGGGCCCGTTGCGAAGAGGTCGTTATTGACTCTCTCCAAGGTCATGGCCTGCCCGTAACCTTCAATTCCAAAGAAGAGACAAAAGATCGATTTAATGAATACGGTTTTCATGTTTGGCCTTGCACTCAAGTTTTTGATTCTAGATTAGATGTTATTCTTACATCGATTAAGCATCCTAGAGTTCCGAAATCGCGCAGCTGTGTGCGTTAAAACTGATTGGATCGCCGCGCCTAGCCAGTCACCACCCGGTCTCGGCCTTCGTTTTTGGCTTGGTAAAGCGCCGCATCGGCGCGGGCTAAGGCGGCTTGAATGCTGGTTTCCTCAGGCCGGCACGTGCTCAAGCCGGCGCTAAAGCGCAGCGATGTTTCTCCCAAACGTTGGCGCAGGCGGTTAGCAAATGCAGCGGCACTCTCTAAGCTACAAGCGGGAAGTAACACACAGAATTCTTCGCCGCCGTAACGGGCCACGGTATCGGAATTTCGCGCAGTTTCTTGCAGGACACTGGAAAAAAGTTGCAAAGCCTGGTCGCCCGCG
>JBAXOC010000101.1:0-5647 GCA_037133455.1 Comamonadaceae bacterium
TAGCCAACCAGCCATCAGTCATGCGGTACGGATGTTGGAAGACGAACTGGGAGTAGCTTTGTTTGACAGACGCCACAAAGGCGTAGAACTGACCGAAGCAGGGCGCTATTTGTTAGACCAAGTGGGCCTGGGCTTGACACTGATGGACCAAGCCCTTCGCGAGGTTCGCACCATGACGCAGGGTCACCAAGTCACGCTGGCCGTTTCAACAGCGACTGCGACTTGGTGGCTGATGCCGCGCATCGCCCGTTTTAAGCAGCAGCACCCGGACATCGAGTTGCGCTGTATTACGACGGACATTGATCTTGATTTAGAGCGAGAGCGGATTGATTTAGGTATCACTTTAGGCAGCGGAGATTACGCACGGTTTGAGCGCTGGCACTTTGTCGATGAAGAAGTTTTCCCTGTGTGTAGCCCTGATTATTTAGTTAGCCACCCCACACTCAAACTTCCCCAAGACGTGGCTCAGACCACGCTTTTGCATCTTGAGGAACGCTACCGTCCAAGGCTCGATTGGGCGGGTTGGTTAGCGCGCTTTGGGGTGAGTCCCGCGCGCGCTGGCAAAGCCTTTACGTTTAACGATTACTCTATCGTTTTGCAAGCGGCTTTAGAAGGGCAGGGGGTTGCTTTGGGTTGGCGACACATTGTGGAACCACTGATTAACCAAGGGCGCTTGGTGCGCCCCCTAACGCAGAGCGTGACAACCGACCAGCCGATGTACATCATTGCCTCACGGGCTGGCCGGGCCCGGGCCGATGTCATGGCATTAAAAGACTGGTTGATACAAGAGGCGGCGTCGTCGATTAGTCGGCCGTTGGAACCAAAGTCTCCTCGCGCGACTGTTTAAGCTGCCAGCCGATATGCGCAACCAACGCTAAGAAAACGATACCGCCCCCGAGCATGGTGCGAGCGCTAGGAATTTCGTTGTGCATCAGCCAAACCCACAGCGGCCCGAGAACCGGTTCCGCAATACCTATCAAAGCGGCGATGGCGGAGGGAAGTAGCCGAGCGCCAGTAACAAAAAGCGCCATGCCTAAACCTAAATTGAGTGCGCCAAACATAAACAGCAATCCGGCGTCCATGGCAGTGACCTGAAATTGTTGCGCCAGCGAGGCCGAGACCGCAGAGGCAATTAAGGTTCCAAGGCACACCGCAGGCATCATCGCGACTTTGGAGTGGCGACGCGTGATGACCGTTGCCGTAGCAAACGCCAAAGCAATCAGCACGGCCAAGCCGTCACCGATGGGTGACACCTTGCCGCCAAAGGAATCAGAAACCATGACAGCAACCCCCGCAATTACCGCTGCAATGGCAGCCCATGTTCCCCTAGAAACCTTTTCGCCAAACAACAGAAAAGCCATCAAAGCCGCGATCAGTGGAACCCCTGCTTGCATGAGCAAAATATTGGCCACGGTGGTGTAGGCGAGCGCTACGACAAAGCAGATCGATGCAATCGCAAAGCACACGCCCACGCCTACACCGGGCACGCCCATGGCCAGAAACAAGTCAATCGTCTTTTTGAATCCTTGGCGCCAAAGCATGAAGCCCAGTAAAAAAGCGGCAGCAAAAACAGATCGCCAAAAGACGACTGTCCAACTCTCTGTGACGCTTAGATAGCGGGCAATCGCCCCACCAAAACTCCACACGGCCGCCGATCCGAAGACCATCAAGGCGCCGCGTTGATCAATTGTTTGAGATTGCATGCCTAGACTGGACCTAAGCGTTGAATGAGTTCAACTTTGTAGCCGTCTGGGTCTGTTACAAAAGCGATATGGGTGGTTCCGCCTTTGACCGGTCCTGGCTCGCGGGTGATTTTTCCACCAGCGGCCTTAATGGTTGCGCAGGCGGCGTAAATGTCTTCCATGCCCAGCGCAATGTGCCCATAGGCTGTTCCCATTTCGTAACTATCCACATCCCAGTTGTAGGTGAGTTCAAGCTCAGCGTGGTCCGGATTGTTTCCAAAACCAACAAAGGCCAAGGTGTATTTGTACTCTGGGTTATCGGACGTTCGCAGCAACTTCATTCCTAGGATTCGGGTGTAAAAGTCAATGGAGCGTTGAAGATTGCCAACGCGCAACATGGTGTGCAAGAGTCTCATGGAATAGACGTTACCTTCGATTGTTTGGTTAAGCCACAATGCGGCCATATAGATCGACAGCCAAAGGCCTACCGAATGCCCCACTTTAACAAAGTCATTTTATTTACCGATACCGACGGTCGCGCCCGATTTAAAGAAGAGCAGGTTGCGCTTGACCAAGGAACGCCCCAAACCATGCTGTCAGAGGTGTTTGCAAGCGGCGGATACCAGTTGCGGACCAGCCCAGTAGGGTTTCGCAGCACTTTTCATTGCACCGGTTCTCCCCAGTGGGTTTTTATCTTGGCAGGCCAAATGGAGATCGGAATTCAAGACGGCGTGTCTCGCATCTTTCAACCCGGCGAGCATTTCTACAGCGCAGATCTATTGCCTGAAGGTGACACATTTGATCCCACGCGCCATGGGCATTGGAGTCGGCAAGTGGGCGATCAGCCGCTGGTGACTTTGTTTGTTCGAGGATGAATCCGATACCCATTCATAGAAGGGTAAGTCCCTAGTCTATTGCTTTGTTCTTCAAGCGAAACAGAAATTAGTCTCCCTACAATATTTGACGATGTTCCGTTTTATCTTTACCAGGTTAAGTTTGGTCATTCCCACATTTTTTGGGATGACTTTGCTGGCTTTTTTCTTAATCCGTTTGGTGCCTGGCGACCCTATAGAAACGTTAGCAGGAGAGCGGGGCATTGATGCCGCCCGCCACGCCGTGTTGCTTAAAGAATATGGACTGGATCAGCCCATACTGACCCAGTACGGCATCTACATATCTAAAGTGCTTCACGGTGACTTAGGAAAGTCGATCATTACCCAAGAGAAAGTAATGACGGAATTCCTAGCCTTGTTTCCCGCAACGATTGAACTAGCGCTGTGTGCCATGGTGTTTGCCTTGCTCATTGGCATCCCAGCGGGGATTTTGGCTGCTGTTAAAAGAAACTCGTTTCTTGATCACGGTGTCATGGGCGTTTCCTTGGCCGGTTACTCGATGCCCATTTTTTGGTGGGGTTTGCTTTTGATTTTGCTGTTCTCAGTCAAGCTTGATCTGACGCCAGTGTCTGGACGAATTTCTGTACAGTATTTCATAGAGCCGACCACCGGTTTCTTGCTCATTGACAGTGCCATGTCAGACCAAAAGGGGGCTTTTTTATCGAGTTTGTCCCATTTGATTTTGCCCACCATTGTGCTTGGGACCAATCCTTTGGCGGTAATTGCTCGAATGACGCGCTCGGCCATGCTCGAGGTTTTGGGGGAAGACTATGTGCGCACTGCTCGTGCAAAAGGCTTGTCGCAATTGCGGGTTGTGTCTGTTCACGCCTTGCGCAACGCCCTGATTCCAGTAGTGACAGTCATTGGCTTGCAAATTGGGGTTTTATTCACGGGCGCAATCTTGACTGAAACCATCTTTTCTTGGCCTGGAGTGGGCAAGTGGTTGATTGAAGCGATCAGTCGCCGTGATTACCCTGTCTTACAAGGAGGGATGCTTTTGCTTGGGGTTATCGTCATGTCTGTGAATTTGTTGGTGGACATTACGTATGGAATTATTAATCCCCGAATTCGGCACACCTCATGAGTTCGATCTATACCCCCGCTGCTGTGCAAGCCAATTTACTGGTTGAAAAACCGCTACAAGAGTTTTGGCGTTATTTCCGTGCCAACCGTGGCGCAGTATTTGGTTTGACTGTAGTTCTTTTCGTTATTGCGATCGCTATTTTTGCACCATGGTTAGCACCTTATTCACCCAACTTAACTGACAACACCGTTTTTCTTGCCCCTCCAGCTTGGCAAATGGGTGGGAGTTCAGCGCATCTTTTGGGCACTGATGCGATTGGCCGAGACTTGCTTTCACGTCTTATTTTTGGGGCGCGTTTATCCCTGGTGATTGGCTTGGCAGTTGTCGTCATTTCAGTCGTAGTGGGTACGGTACTGG
Source organism: Comamonadaceae bacterium (assembly GCA_037133455.1). Taxonomy (GTDB): domain Bacteria; phylum Pseudomonadota; class Gammaproteobacteria; order Burkholderiales; family Burkholderiaceae_C; genus Allorhodoferax. The sequence goes on from JBAXOC010000101.1 coordinate 4,017, forward strand.
GTTTATTGGCAGGCTACGTTCGTGGGATTTTCGAAATTGCAGTGATGCGCATGATGGACATCATCTTGACCTTGCCAAGTCTTCTTCTGGCTATTGTGATCGTTGCTATTTTGGGCCCTGGTTTGATGAACGCCATGTTGGCCGTGGCCATTGTGGTTCTTCCGCATTACGTTCGTATCACGCGAGCAGCAGTGATTGCTGAAACGTCTCGCGATTACGTGACTGCTGCAAGGATGACAGGTGCAAGCCACTGGCGACTGATGATCAGTGAAATACTGCCGAACTGTATGGCGCCCTTGATCGTTCAAGCCTCTTTAGGAATTTCCACCGCAATTTTGGATGCTGCTGCCCTTGGCTTTTTGGGTTTAGGCGCCCAACCCCCTTCTCCTGAATGGGGAACTATGCTGGCGGATGCGCGTGAGTTTGTGATGCGTGCTTGGTGGGTGGTTACCTTCCCGGGCTTGGCAATTTTGGTGACGGTTTTGGCTTTTAATTTATTGGGTGATGGGTTACGCGATGCTTTTGACCCCAAGCTCAAGCGCTAGCAGACCAGGACAAAGATATGGCACTGCTTGAAATTGAAGATTTATCAGTTGACTTTCCATCTCATAGCGGCGTCATGCATGCGGTAGAGAATGTCAGCCTTTCCCTTGATGCCGGGGATGTTTTGGGTATTGTGGGCGAATCTGGTTCAGGCAAAAGTGTCTCCATGATGGCACTCATGGGTTTGGTTGCATTCCCCGGGCAGGTAAGAGCGAAAACACTTCGATTTGACGGCCATAACTTATTGGGTTTAAGCGATGCCCAAAGGCGCCACGTCATTGGCAAAGATGTGGCTATGATTTTTCAAGACCCCACCACCAGTTTGAATCCTTGCTTTACTGTGGGCTTTCAATTGGCGGAAACTCTCAAACTGCATATGGGTATGGATAAAAAGACCGCAAAAAAACGGTCTATTGAATTGCTCGAGCAAGTCGGGATTCCCGCGCCAGAAACCCGCCTTTCCGCCTTTCCTCACCAGCTCTCAGGCGGCATGAGCCAACGTGTAATGATTGCGATGGCCATTGCTTGTAAGCCGAAATTATTGATTGCCGATGAGCCGACGACTGCTCTTGATGTCACGATTCAAGCGCAAATTCTTGATCTTTTAAAGTCTTTGCAACAAGAGCACGGCATGGCCTTGGTTTTGATCACCCACAATATGGGGGTAGTGTGTGAAATGGCGCATCGGGTTGCGGTCATGTATGCAGGTCAAATCGTAGAGGAGCGGCTGGCGCAGGACTTGTTTCTATCCCCAGGGCATCCTTACACTGAGGCTCTTTTAAACGCTATGCCTGAACGCAGTGATGGGCAGAGCCGTTTGTCTACGATCGCTGGTATGGTGCCCGGTATGCTTGATCGCCCATCAGGGTGTTTGTTTGCCCCTCGGTGCAGCTATGCACAAGAGATGAAATGCCAACAGCGGCCTCGGTTTAATGAAAACATGCAAGGTGTTCGTTGCCATTTCCCGCTGGCTCCCTCCATCACCGGAAATCATCTATGACTGCATTGAAAGAAGCCGTTGTTCAAGCCGATGGATTGCGTCAGGTTTACGCCATCAAACGCGGCTTAATGCGTCAACCGGATTATTT
>JBAXOC010000102.1:0-5645 GCA_037133455.1 Comamonadaceae bacterium
GGCCGTAAAGGGCTCATCCAAAATCCACAACTTCGCCTCACTTAACGCCAGCCTGGCCAACATCACGCGGCGCTTCTGTCCGGCTGAGAAGGTTCGCACTGGCAGATGCTCCCGCCCTTGAAGCCCTGAGCGATGCAAAGCCGCCCGGGCTTTCGCGGGGTTCAAAAAGATGCCGTTGATTGCGCTGGAAAATTCAAGGTTTTCTAAGGGGCTTAGGTCGTTTTTGAGGGCGTCTTGGTGCCCTAAAAAAAACAGGTCGCGGCGGTAAGCTTGCGCATCGCTTTGTATGTTTTCACCCTGCCAAAAAATCTCGCCTGCAGCAGGTTGCGACAAACCCGCTACAAGTCGGAGCAGGCTGGTTTTACCCGCACCGTTGTCGCCTTTAACGTGGACCCACGCCCCGGCTGACAGCGACAAATTCACATCGAAAAACAAAGGCCGCTCGCCCCGGACACATTTCAGGCGTGTAACAAGAAGCATGGGGCTCGAAAGGACAATGGTGTTTTCACACCGCCTATTGTTCGGAGAAACCCCAAAGCCGGGTTGATTTACATCAAATTTTGGGCTCGAGTTACCGCGTAATCACGACCTTTTGGTACAAGCCACCGAAGTAAGTGTGCTTTTCCACCTTGGCTGGGCTGCTATTGGCTGGCAACCAGTCCACGATGTCGGTACGCCACATCTCCATGGAAAAAGGCTCCAGCATCGTCAAAATGGGCACCATCACATACCGCAATGGGTTGCCCCGTACCGGCTTGTGGTAATCCATAAAGATGAGTTTCCCACCCGGCTTCGTAACACGCCATGCCTCTGCAATCGTTTTGCGCCGCGCTGGGGTTGGCTGCTCATGCAAGAGGAAAAAAACCACGACAGAGTCGTAGCTTGCGTCTTCGAAGCGAAGCTCGGTAGAGTCTTGCAACAAGGCATTGACTTGCGGTGAGTGGCTTAGTTTGGACTGTAAGTTGCGGATCTGAATAGGCGCAACGTCAATCACATCTACCGTACCACCTGGGCGAAGGCGGCCCACCAATTTCTCGGTAAAGTCGCCATAGACGCACGCCACTTGCAGTACGCGGCCCTTAATCACTTCTCCCAGCTCTTGCAAAACTACATCACGCAACTTGGCAAAATTACCCCACAAAATCAGATTAACCAGCCACTGCCTTTCAAATAACCGTACCCCATTGGGATGCAAATAGGCCCACCAGTAGGTGGCTTCCAGATAAGGGGGAATCGGGACGGGTTTGCTTAGGGTAAGAGTGTCTGTATTTTGTAAAGGCATGAAGCGTCTTTAAAGCACCAAGGGGTTGATAGATATCAACCCCTTGTGTTTTCCGAGCGAAAGTGGCTGCGCTTAGAACTTAGCGATATAGGTCAAGCCTACAAAACTAGCCGCTTGGTTGGGATTGCTGACGGTCGTGTTGTCTGAATACAAAAACGGCACACCGTTGTAACCCCATTGCCAATCATCGGTTTTAAATTCTTGGTAGGCCACATTCAGCCGCACTGCAGATTTTTTATCCACTTGGTAGGTACTGAACAAATTGACACGCAAGGTGTTGTAGTGAATGTTGGGCAGGTAGTTGCCAGGCAAGGTCTGTCCTGTCCATCCCACAATATTTCCAACACCACCGACATTTCCAGTTGCAACCACGTTGTTAAAGCGCGTTACGTCATCGGTAGCTGCCACATCCAACCCTACACTCAACTTGCCAGAAACTTGCCCTTTGACAGTCACACCCACCGTGTCGGTGTTATTGAATGTATCGTCGCCAATAGCTATTTTATTGACTTTCCAGCGATTTTCACTGCGAGTCCAATAACCTGTGACATTCCAATTATCTGAAAATTTGTAATTTGCGTCTATGGTCAGAGAGTCGTTGACCATCATGCGGGCACCCGCATTGATAGGGACCAACTGACCCGCTACGGCGGGGAAGTCACGCAAATAATCATCTTGTCCGTGTTCTGCGACCAACTGCACATTGAATGCCTCGCTCGCAGCCCAGTCCAAAGATCCCCGTGCTTTGGTTCTGTCTCGGTCCATGTACATGTCTGCCAACACAAGATTGGCAGTTGCAGGGTTAATAGCCACCAAAGCACCATAGGGAGTTAACGAGCCTGTCATCCAAGAATCGCCGCTGCGTCTTTGCTTGTACTCCAGTCCCAATGCGCCGTTGAACGTTTCCGACATCGCTTTGCGTAAACCTAAGCGAAGGCCTGATTCATCCATCGACTCTCTAAACGCCACCTGGTTATTAAAAATAGCGGTTCCCGTAGGTGGCAAAGGTGTAACTTTATGCTCCCAATCGAGACCTGCAGTGGCTGAATAGCCATCAGGCAGGCGGTAGATGCCATCAAACTTGGCACTGGTTCGACGTTGCGATCCCGATGGCCAATTGGTCGTATTGTCTAGTGACCCACCCACTTTTCCATAGTTGTACACATACACAGGCGTTTTGTCTTGGCGATCTTCAAAACGCAGGCTGCTACTGATCGATAAGTTTTTCACCGGCCGTGCGGTTAAGCCCAGTTGCAACAAGGTGGTGTCCACGACACCGCCTAGGCTTGCAGGCGCAGTGGCTGAAGGACTTAAACCAACGGCGGTAAAGCTCTCGTCTTGTGTGGCGTGGGTATATGACAACTTGAAGTTGGTCCGCACAGTATCGGAATACGCATAGGTACCACTCATATAAAGCTGGTGCGCTTGATTGTCAGGCGGCAGCGCGACAGCTGAACTCAGCATTTGCTGGATAGTTGATGCACCAACACCACCCGTCCACAATGCACCGCGGTTTAAGCTGGCAGGTGCAACGGGAGTCAGGGTTCCATTGTTGTTCGTGTAAAACGACCCGTAATATCCACCACTGATCGCAAGTTTGTCAAAACTGTAATTGAGTTTGGTTTCAATGGTTTTTATTGATGAATCAATAGGCTCTGGAGTCAGCAGCAATGCCCAATTTCCATTTGCAGCGCCTGCGCCAATCAAGGGAACGTTTAGCATATCGCTTGAGTTGGTACCCACGCGCCCAAACATCCGCGCTCCTTTTTTCTCTTCATCTCGGAAATTGACTTCTAACTGCAAGGCCGAAGTGATCCATTTATCCCCTCCAAACCCCAGCGCAGTGCGTTTTAATTTGAGCTGTTCATCATGCCCTTCTACCCCGTTGCTGGCAACGAGGCCATTGGCAGTGGCCCAGGCCGCTGGCATAGAGGGCGTTTTAATCAAGTTGATAGTGGGGGTCGTGGTGCCCAGACCCGTCATTCCGGTATTGATGACGTAGGGGTCATTGCGAACAATTTCGTTCCAATTGATCTCGTATTTCCAATCGCCTTGGCGTTGCTGTGTGAACCCCAGTTCACGCGTGTCTAAGCCTAAATCACGCCCGAGCAATTGGGTCCAGGTTCCGGTGGCTTCATCGCGCTTCACCATCTCAATATCAAGCAACAACGCACCATCTTTATTGAGACCGGTGTATTGGCCTAAGCGGCGCACGTTGGCGGCGCCGTTCGTCGCGCCCACTCCGGTACTGATTTGCCCCCTGTCAGGGGATGACATTTCTGTGACTTCCGCACTTTGCTGCGCATGAACACCCCCAAAAGCCAGCAGCAAGGCGGCTGCCAAAGGGGCGAGTTTTAAGTGACTACATTGTTTTGACATGGTCTTGCTCCGATTAACGCAGGAAGAAACTAGGTGGCAACAGGTTTTGCCCACCGTTGGGGTTGTTGCTGCCATGAATCTCGGTGTGGCAGTTCACACATCCCCGAGCCTGTTCAATATTGGTATTGGCTTTAGGTGAATTCGTAATTCCAGGTGCAATACCGGCAACACCAGGGGTTCCGTGGCCGCTGTGGCACTGGTAGCACACCAATGGTGGACGGGCTTTCAACAAATTGTCGGCAACCGTTCCGTGGGGCATGTGGCAGTTTGTGCAGTCATCGCTCACAGGGCGGTGGTCGTGAACAAAGGGGCCGCGTTTTTCCATGTGGCATTGGTAGCAGGTCTCCACCACGCTGTCGCGCTTCATGAGTTTGGGGCCTGCAGAGCCGTGGGGGTTATGGCAGTCTGAGCAAGCCACTTTGCCTTCAAGAACAGGGTGGTGCGAGGGCTTGTTGACTTGCGAACGTTGTTCTTTGTGGCAGGTAAAACACACCTCAGGCTGGGTGCGTTTGTCACGAACTTTATCGTGCGCAGCATGCACTTGGTGGCAAGAGGTACAGGCGACGTCGTTGGTTTCATGCGCACTACCGACCCAGAGGTGGCGCTTGGCGTCTTTTTGGTGGCAGCTCAAGCACGCATCGTTGCGTTCATGGGCGGTATTTTTTGAATTTTTGGTGAATATACGGTCGGGCTTGGGACGCTCAGACAGGCCCGCAGGGTTGTTCAGATGGTTACCACTTTCACCGTGGCAACTGGTACAGGTGGGGGTGCGGCCGTCTGCGCGGGTTCCGTGTTTGGTTTTACCAATCGCCAAAACGCCAGGGCTGTCACCCTCGTCATGGCACTTGGTGCATTTCGCATCCCCATTGAGAACCAAATCATTGGACTTCACTGCCGCTGGCGGCTTGGCGGTTTGGGCGGTAGCGTTCGTGCTCACCACCATCCCTAAAACCGCGCATTGCAGCGTAACCAGCAGAAGGCGCTTAATTGCTGAATACTTTTTCATGTGTCTACCCTTTGGACTAACTTGCTAGGAAGTAACTCAAACCAAGGTCTGATGAGGGCAAATTTTCAGAAAATAAAGCCTTTGTGGATATAGGCGCAGGATGAAAAAGGGGGTAGGAATAGTCTGAGGTAAGGCGATTGTCTTGACGTACATCAGTAAACCTGCACTTCACCCCCACAAAAGACCCGCTTCAAAGTACATTGAGCGAGATGAAGGAAAAAGTAAGTGCTTTAGTGAAATTTAACCCCACCAGGGCGGTGCGTGGCTTGGCCCTTTTTTCTATCATCGCTATTGCTGCGTCCGTGACTTTTTTGTTGCAGGACATGCGCAAACGGGAGCTAAACCACTCCCGGGCTGAAACGCTCAGTATTGCCCAAGCCTATATCCGGCAAACTGACCAGTCTTTTAAATCTATTGACCTGATTTTGCAAAGCGTTCAAGAGCGCTTGCAAAGTGAGTACGGCAGACAAATTCCCCTTGAAAGCCCTGCTATCCATTTATTGCTTGGGTCGCGTGTCTCCGGCTCTAACGAGCTGAGTTCGTTGCGGATTTTGAATGTGGATGGGCAGGTTGTTAACTCGTCGCGGGAGTTCAATACGAGTCCGGCGGATATGAAGGACCGTGACTTTTACCAATTTTTTGCGCAGCATTTATCCACCGGTTTGTTCATAGGAAAACCGGTCCGCAGTCGTTTTGACAATGCGTGGACTCTCAATTTAGCCAGAGCGCTCGTGTGGCCAGACGGCAAGTTTCGCGGGGTCATCGTGGCTGGCCTCAAGGTTTCACTCTTTGAGAAACTTCACTCTTACATCAAGCTCGAAGTCGATCGGCCATTGTCCATCTACCTCGAAAATGGAACCTTGATTGCCGGCGTTCCGCACCGCGAAAATCTCGAGGGCACAAGACCGCCTGAAATCGAGGGCGTGGTGATGCCCAGTTTGGGTTCGCCGATTCGCATGGAAAGCCATACCAATGGCC
>JBAXOC010000103.1:0-5628 GCA_037133455.1 Comamonadaceae bacterium
GCGGAAGACGAAGAACTCACCCCCACCATGAAGCTCAAACGCAAATTGGTGGAGAAAAAATATGCACCTCAAATCGAGGCCATGTACCTTTAATCTACAACGCCCCCTTTTACCCACCCTTCGATTGGAAAAAACCATGCAGCAAAGACTCTGGAACCCTAAAACCCTCTCTACCCTTTTGTTAAGCCTCTTTGCCTCGCTCGCAGTGCAAGCGATTGAGCAACAAGGTATTAGCAAAACCGATATCGTGGTCGGCACGATTCAAGACTTGTCCGGACCGCTCGCGGGCTACGGCAAACAGGCGCGTAACGGCATGCAACTGCGCATTGAAGAACTCAATGAGCAAGGCGGCGTTCATGGACGGCGCATTAAATTACTGGTTGAAGACTCGGGCTACGATCCGAAAAAGGCCGTTCTTGCAGCCCAAAAACTGGTCAACCAAGACAAGATTTTTATCATGGCAGGCCATTTAGGCACAGCCCAAAACAATGCGGCTATGCCCATTCAGTTTGAAAAGAATGTCATCAACTTCATGCCGTTGACTGCCTCGCGTGACATGTATGACGAACCCAATAAACTGAAATACGCGCTCTTGAGTTCTTACTACGATCAGATGCGTATTACCTTGCCCAAAATGATCAAGGACAAAAATGCGAAAAAAGTCTGCATCATTTACCAAGACGATGAATTTGGACTTGAGGTTTTGCGCGGTGTAGAAGCGGGCCTCAAGACGGCATCCATGGATCTCACAGAAAAGACATCTTTCAAACGCGGCTCTACCGATTTTTCTAGCCAAGTGGCAAAAATGAAAGCATCCAACTGCGACCTCGTCGTACTCGGAACCATCATTCGCGAAACCATTGGCACCGTGGCTGAGTCGCGTAAAACGGGCTTTAACCCTGTCTTCTTTGCGTCCGTGGCCGCTTATACCGACTTGATCCATAAATTAGGCGGCAAGGCAATGGACGGCATTTACGCCACCATGGCTGTACAAAACCCTTACACCGACGAGGCGTCTCAGCCGATTCGCTTTTGGGCTAACAAATACAAGACCAAATTCAACGAAGATCCTGCGGTTTTCTCTGCATACGGCTACATCATGATCGACATCATGATCCAAGCGGCTCAAAAAGCAGGCCCTAACTTGACCACCGAAAGCTTTACCAAAGCCATGAACAGCTTGACCGTTCCAAGCGATATTTTTGGCACCCCTAAACTCACTTTCACCAATACCCAGCGTTTGGGCAGTGAGTACTCCCGTCTGTCGCAAATTCAGGACGGTAAGTGGAAACCCGTGGCTGACGGTAAATAAGTATTGGCGTTTACCCGGGTATCCAAAGCACCCGGGGCAACGGATAATTTTCAGATCAATAGGAGACTTTCATGACTTTTAAGCTTTCTTTCGCAACCATCGCCTTGGCCGCATTGACCATGACGGGTACCCAAGCCATCGCCCAGCAAGGGATATCCAAGGATGAGATCACGCTCGGTTCCATCCAAGACTTATCCGGCCCATTGGCGGGTTTTGGTAAACAAGCCCGCTTGGGGATGATGCTGGCGGTTGATGAGATCAATGAAACCGGCGGAATCAACGGCCGCAAGATCAAACTATTGGTCGAAGACTCGGGCTACGATCCTAAAAAAGCGGTGTTGGCAGCACAGAAACTGGTCAACCAAGACAAGATTTTCATGATGATGGGCCACCTCGGAACCGCACAGAATTTGGCCGCAATGCCCGTTCAGTTCGAAAAGAACGTGATCAACTTCTTCCCGATCACCGCCGCCCGCGAAATGTATGAGCCCTTCCACAAGCTCAAATATTCTTTTGCAGCCACTTACTATGACCAAGTGCGCATCGCGCTACCCAATTTGATCAAAGAAAAAGGCGCTAAGAAAATCTGTACGATTTACCAAGACGATGATTTCGGTTTAGAAGTCCTCAAAGGTGCAGAAGCAGCACTCAAGACCTTAAATATGGATTTCACAGAACGTACTTCCTACAAACGGGGCGCGACTGACTTCTCTTCCCAAGTGTCAAAAATGCAATCCAGTGGTTGTGATTTGGTGGTCTTGGGGACCATCATTCGTGAAACCATCGGAACCATCGGAACCGCCCGCAAACTGGGCTTTAACCCCACATTCTTGGGTACAAGCGCTGCCTATACCGACCTGATTCACAAAATCGGTGGCAAAGCGATGGATGGTCTGTATGCCACGATGACGGTCCAAAACCCGTATACCGAAGAAACCAGCCAACCGATTCGTTTCTGGGCGAACAAGTACAAAACCAAATTCAATGAAGACCCAACCGTCTTCTCGGTCTATGGCTACACCATCATCAATACTTTCACCAATGCGGCAAACAAGGCAGGCAAAAACCTGACCACGGATAGCTTCATTAAAGTAATGGACACCATGACCATCGAACCCGATATTTTTGGTTCGGCGAAAGCCACTTTTACCAAGACCAAACGACTGGGTAGCGATGCGTCTCGTCTCTCGCAAATCCAAAATGGACAGTGGAAGCCGGTCTCGGGCTACGTCAGCGGAAGCGCTGTCAAATAAGTCAACCGTCGCATTAAAAAGCCGTTCAGCGATGCTGAACGGCTTTTTTCATGGGGTTTTTAATCCTAATCGCACATACAGGCCGCAGGAACGCTACATTTAAGCGATGGGAAACTCACTTCCACCTTTTTCAAAACCTGCCTCCAAAACGAATGCGGCGGCGGCGGGCTTTGCGGGCCTGACCGCCAAGCTCGATTACCTGAGCGCCAGCGAGGTTGCGCAAGTGCGTCTGGCCTACCGTTTTTCAGATGAAGCCCACCTAGGCCAGCTGCGCAGCAGCGGCGAACCCTACATCACCCACCCGATTGCCGTTGCGGCCCAATGTGCAGAATGGAAACTTGACGCACAGGCCTTGATGGCAGCTTTGTTACACGATGCCATTGAAGACTGCGGCATAAGCAAAGCGGAAATTATTGAGCGTTTTGGTTCCCCCGTGGCTGAAATGGTAGACGGACTGACCAAACTCGACAAATTGCACTTCACCACCCGGGAAGAAAACCAAGCCGAGTCGTTCCGAAAAATGCTTTTGGCGATGGCCCGCGACGTTCGCATCATCCTCATCAAATTGGCAGACCGCTCCCACAATATGCGCACTATGGGAGACATGCCACGCGCCAAGTGGGGCCGCATTGCCCAAGAAACGCTCGATATTTATGCGCCGATTGCACACCGCTTGGGCCTCAACCAAACCTACCGCGAGCTTCAAGACTTAGCTTTTCAGCACTTGCTCCCCTGGCGTTACAGCATCCTCTCCAAAGCCGTTGCCAAAGCGCGTAGCCGCCGCCGCGATTTATTGCATAAAGTTCAAAAAGAACTCGAGGGTACGTTTGCAGCCGCTGCGATACCTGTGCGGATCGCTGGCCGCGAAAAATCGCTGTATTCGATTTACCGCAAGATGAGTGACAAGCATTTGAGCTTTGCCCAAGTGACCGACATTTATGGCTTCAGGGTCTTGGTTGCGAGTACCACCGATTGCTACACCGCTTTAGGTATCTTGCACCAGTTATACAAGCCGGTTCCAGGAAAATTCAAAGACCATATCGCCATCGCCAAAGTCAACGGTTACCAGTCTCTACACACCACACTGGTTGGCCCCTCGGGTATCAGCGTGGAGTTTCAGATGCGCACGGAAGCCATGCATTTGGTAGCCGAGTCTGGGGTGGCTGCGCACTGGCTGTACAAGGTCAACAACCCCCAAGACAACGCGCACGACCGTTTAGGTACCCAGTGGCTGCAATCGCTGCTTGATATCCAAGACGAGACCCGTGATGCGGCTGAGTTTTGGGACCATGTGAAGGTCGATTTATTTCCCGATGCGGTCTATGTTTTTACCCCCAAGAGCCAAATCATGGCGATGCCACGGGGCGCAACTGTCGTTGATTTTGCCTACGCTATTCACACCAACGTAGGCGACCGAACGGTAGCAGCACGCATCAACGGGGAACAAGTCCCTTTGCGCACCGAGTTAAAAAATGGCGACGTTGTGGACGTTGTTACTGCCTCAGTCTCTGCCCCGAATCCGGCTTGGTTGAGTTTTGTCCGCACGGGTCGGGCGCGATCCAAAATTCGCCACCACCTCAAGTCCATGGAACACACCGAGTCCGAGGCCCTGGGCCAAAAACTCTTATCCCAAGCCCTGCGAGCTGAAGGCATTGAGCATTTCCCGCAAGGACCGGAGTACAACCCCATTTGGGACAAACTGCTGCGCTTTACCGGAAGCAAAACGCGCCAAGAATTACTAACCGATATCGGTCTGGGTAAACGGATATCCAACATCGTTGCCAAGCGCTTGGTACTTTTATTAGCAGACATGGGCCAGCGCCCCGACGCCGTTTTACTCACACAACAGCGATTTTCTGCGTCCGATGCGCACGGCATGGGGACCATCACCTTAGACGGAAGTGAGAATGCGTCGGTCAAATTTGCCACCTGCTGTCGACCTATTCCTGGTGACGAGGTGGTGGGCTACCTGGGGCGTGGCGAAGGGCTTGCCGTTCATGCGACCCACTGCGCGATTGCTAAAAAACTCCTGAACAAAGACCGCGAACGGTTTATGGGCGTGGAGTGGTCCGACGAACCCACCCGGCAATTTGAGGTGGACCTTACCGTCACTGTCAACAATGCCCGAGGCACCATGGCCAAAGTAGCCTCGGTACTCGCCGCAGCGGAGGCCGATATTGTTCACATTCACAGCGGCGAAGACGGCGCACAAGAAACCAAAGATTTTTATTTTGTGATTGCGGTACGCGACCGCGCCCACTTGGATACAGTCTTAGCCAAGCTGCGCCGCACCTCGGTCGTGATCCGCGCTGACCGCAGTAAAAACTCCGCACTAAGTCCCATCACTTCGCCTTGATGGTGGCCTTGGGTTGCGGGTAGCGCACCTTGATCACTTCAATCGCAGCGACGCGCTCTGGCATCACCAGCTTTAACTCATCGCCTTCGCGGGCCTTCAGCAAAGTTCTAGCTATCGGAGACACCCAGCTGACCTCGCCCAAAGCGCTGTTGGCTTCGTCAATGCCAGTAATGGTGACGGTACGCTCGGCCCCCAAATCATCGACATAGGTTACCGTCGCACCAAAAAATATTTGGTCATTACCAAAGTGGACACTGGGCTCAGTGATCTCAGCAATTTCTAATCGTTGGGTTAGAAAACGAATACGCCGATCAATTTCTCGCAGCCGTTTTTTTCCATACAAGTAGTCACCATTTTCTGATCGGTCGCCGTTGCTGGCAGCCCAGTGAACAATCTCCACCACCTTGGGCCGCTCCTCATCCATGAGGGTCAGAAGCTCAGCGCGTAACGCGGCATAACCTTGTGGCGTGATGTAATTTTTACCGCCTGGGGCAATCGCTGGCAACTGCAACTCGTCGTCGCCGTTGTCCTCGTCACTCTCTTTGGTGAATGCTTTGCTCATCAATCTTTACTGCGCGCCCAGTACCACAGTGACCATCTTTTTCGGCTGCAAGGTTCGCCCTAAAGCAGCGCGAATCTCATCGAGCGTCACAGCCTCCAACTGCACCGTCCATCGGTCTAAATAATCCAAGGGCAAGTCGTTCCAG
>JBAXOC010000104.1:0-5626 GCA_037133455.1 Comamonadaceae bacterium
CAACTGCAACGCCTCCAATTGCAACGCCTGCCGCTGTAGCCAACTCTGCGCTTGCATTGCCCCCCCACGCGCCAGGAACCGCCCCCTTGGGCTTGCCGCACGCATCCCCTTCGGTGCGTAAATTTGCGCGTGAGTTGGGTGTGCCGTTAAATGAAGTCAAAGGCAGCGGCAATAAGGGCCGAATCACTGAAGACGACGTTCAGTCGTTTACCCGCTCCGTGATGGCCGGCGCAATACAAACCTTAGCGGCAGCGCAAAACAAAACTTCGTCCGGCGGCGGCTCTGAACTCGGCCTTATTCCTTGGCCGAAAGTGGACTTCGCCAAGTTCGGCCCCATCGAACGCAAAGAGATGGGTCGCATCAAAAAGATCAGCGGCGCAAACCTGTTGCGCAACGCGGTGATGATTCCGGCCGTCACTAACCATGACGATGCCGACATCACGGAACTCGAAGCCTTCCGCGTTTTAACCAACCTAGAAAACGAAAAATCGGCGAAAGCTGGAAATAACGCGAGCGTTAAAGTAACGATGCTGGCGTTCTTAATCAAAGCCTGCGTTGTCGCGCTGAAAAAGTTCCCAGACTTCAACAGCTCTTTAGATGGCGACGCGCTGGTTTATAAAAACTATTGGCACATCGGTTTTGCTGCCGATACGCCTAATGGTTTGATGGTTCCCGTTTTGAAAGACGCGGACAAAAAAGGCGTATTACAGATCAGCACCGAGATGGGCGAGTTAGCCAAGAAGGCCCGCGAAGGCAAGCTCAGCCCCGCTGAGATGTCAGGCGCTACTTTCACTATTTCATCTTTGGGCGGTATCGGTGGGCGCTATTTCACGCCCATCATCAACGCCCCTGAAGTCGCAATTTTGGGTGTGTGTAAAAGCCAGATGGAACCCGTTTGGGATGGCAAGGCTTTTCAGCCGCGTTTGAAGCTGCCCCTGAGTTTGACGTGGGACCACCGCGTCATTGACGGCGCATCGGCTGCCCGCTTTAACGCCTATTTAGGTCAGATTCTGAGCGATTTCCGTCGCGTCATCCTCTAAAAAACTGAGAAAACTGTATGGCAATCTTAGACATTAAAGTCCCCGATATTGGCGATTTTTCAGAAGTGACCGTGATTGAATTGATGGTCAAAGTAGGCGACACCATTCGCCAAGAACAAAGCCTCATCACGGTGGAGTCTGACAAAGCGTCGATGGAAATTCCATCCTCACACGCGGGCGTGGTGAAAGAGTTGAAGATCAAACTGGGCGATAAGGTCAAAGAAGGCTCGGTGGTGTTGGTGCTTGAAGGCGAGGGCGCTGTTGCACCTGCGGCCTCAGTTCAAGCTCCGCTTGCCGCATCGGCCCCCGCAGTCGCGCCCCCTGCTGCTGCGGCGCCTGCAGCTACCGCCTCAACGCTTGGTGAGAACTATGAAGGTGTGGCCGATATCGAGTGCGATGTGCTCGTGTTGGGCGGTGGCCCCGGCGGTTACTCCGCTGCGTTCCGCGCCGCTGACCTCGGCTTGAACGTGGTCATCGTGGAGCGCTACGCCACCTTGGGTGGCGTGTGCCTGAACGTGGGTTGCATCCCATCCAAAGCGCTTCTGCACGTCGCGGCGGTGATGGACGAAGTCAGCCACATGGCCGATCTGGGTGTGGACTTTGGAAAGCCGGTGGTCAACATCGACAAGTTGCGCGGCCACAAAGAAAAAGTCATTGGCAAACTCACCGGCGGCTTGGCGGCCATGGCCAAGATGCGCAAGGTCACGACCGTGCGCGGCTTGGGCCAATTCGTGGGTGCACATCACCTTGAAGTGTCGGAGACCACTGGCAATGCACAAGAACAAAACGGCAGCAAAAAAGTGATCGCCTTCAAGAAGGCCATCATCGCTGCCGGCTCGCAAGCCGTGCGTTTGCCTTTCATGCAGAAGGATGGGCTAGATAAGGACCCACGTGTGGTCGACAGCACCGGCGCTTTGGAACTCAAAGAAATGCCCAAGCGAATGCTCATTTTGGGCGGCGGCATCATCGGCCTGGAGATGGGCACGGTTTACAGCACGCTGGGCGCACGCCTGGACGTGGTGGAAATGATGGACGGCCTCATGCAAGGCGCTGACCGCGACTTGGTCAAGGTCTGGCAAAAGATGAACGCCAAGCGCTTTGACAACATCATGCTCAAGACCAAGACCGTCTCCGCACGCGCCTTGCCCGAAGGCATCGAAGTCACGTTTGCACCAGCAGAAGAGGGCGGCACAGCCCCCGCACCGCAGGTGTACGACCTCGTGTTGCAAGCCGTGGGCCGCACACCCAACGGCAAAAAACTCGTTGCTGAAAAAGCAGGCGTGGCGGTTTCTGAGCGCGGCTTCATCAACGTTGACATTCAAATGCGCACCAACGTGCCGCACATCTTTGCCATTGGCGACATCATTGGTCAGCCCATGTTGGCGCACAAGGCAGTGCACGAAGCCCACGTGGCGGCTGAAGTGATTGCGGGCGAACTGCAAGGCAACAAAGAACTCGCTGCGGCGGCGTTCAACGCACGCGTCATCCCCAGCGTGGCCTACACCGACCCCGAAGTGGCATGGGTGGGCTTGACCGAAGATCAAGCCAAAGCCCAAGGCATCAAGGTGAAAAAAGGCTTATTCCCTTGGACCGCCTCAGGCCGCGCCATTGCCAACGGCCGCGACGAAGGCGTGACCAAACTGCTGTTTGACGACAGCCCCGAAGCCAACGGCCACGGCAAGATCTTGGGCGGCGGCATGGTGGGCACGCACGCGGGCGACATGATTGGCGAGATCGCTCTGGCGATTGAGATGGGCGCAGACGCCGTGGACATCGGCAAAACCATCCACCCACACCCCACGCTGGGCGAAAGCATCGGTATGGCGGCGGAAGTGGCGCACGGCAGCTGCACGGACTTGCCGCCTAGCAAGAAGTGAACGCTTCGCACATTAAATAAAGAAGCCGCCAACCTGAAAGGGTTGGCGGCTTCTTTTATTAAAGATCGTTTCTGCCAGTTCAGTGTTTACTATTTTTTGCGTGTGCAATCGCCTCATTCAAACCTTGCTTGATGCTGCCAAATGCATCAACCGTCGTTGGTCGAATTTCATAACTTGTACTGCGCCCACTTGCCTCAGACCGCATCAACACCTCACGCTCTAGCAGCTCGTTGATATCGCGCAGTGCAGTGTCTTGAGAGCATTTGGCAATCGTTGCCCACTTGCTGGTGGTGAGCTTGCCGTCAAAGCCATCAAGCAGTTTGTTGAGCAGTTTGATTTGTCGCTCGTTCATGGGGGTGTCGGCCCATTGCCGCCAGAAGTTGGCTTTGCCCAGCACCGCTGACAGCGTGCCTTGTGCGCCTTGCACGGCGCGCAGCAGGCAACCCAAAAACCACTCTAGCCAATCGGCCACGTTCAGCGTGCCTTTTTGGGTGCGTTCGAGTTGGTCGTAATAGTCTTTGCGCTCGCGCTGGAATTGCGCTGACAGGCTGTAGTAGCGCTGTGCAGTGCCCTCGGCGCGGGCCAGTGCCAAGTCGCCCACGGCACGGCCCATGCGGCCGTTGCCATCGTCCATCGGGTGCACCGTCACAAACCACAAGTGGGCTAGGCCGGCTTTGATCAGCGGGTCGTCTTGGCTGGCGGTGTTGAACCAATCTAGGAACAGCGCCATTTCAGCGTTTAGCGTATTCGCAGGCGGGGCTTGGTAGTGCACGCGTGGGCGGTGCAGCGGGCCAGACACCACTTGCATGGGGCCTTGTGCGTCGTTGCGCCACGCACCTACGCGGATGGGTGTCATGCCGCTATAGCCCGTGGGGAAAAGGGCGGCGTGCCAGCCGCACAGGCGCTGCACGGTCAGCGCTTGGTCGTGCTGTTGGGTGGCGTCTAGAACCATGTCCACCACGCCGTCCACATGGCGGTCGGTGGGTGCCAGTGCGCCAATGTCCACGCCTAAGCGGCGGGCGATGGACGAGCGCACCGACTCGGGGTTGAGCATTTCGCCCTCGATCTCGCTGGTTTTGATCACGTCTTCGGTCAGCACGCGCAGGGTGGCTTGGTCGCGCTGCTCTAGGCCAATGTCGTGCATGCGGCCCAGCAGCAGGCCTTGTGCGTGGTGCACTTGCGCCAGTAGTGGGGCCAAACGCGCGTGCGCGTAGGTCCACTTGGGCCAGGTGTCTTGCTGCCAGATATACAATTTATCGCCGCTATTCATGCGGTGATTATGCGGTGAATACGCCTCATGTGCAAGATATTCAGCGCATATTTTGCGGTGATTGTGTGGTTTTATCGCCGCAAAGGTATGTCGGCAGACGTGGCGCAAGGTAGCTGCACGGACTTGCCGCCTAGCAAGCATGCGGCAGTTTTACGAGGTTTACCCCGACCCGCTTGATTACAAGAAGGTGCGCAACTATTGGAAGTGGCTTAAGAACAAATTGATCGCCGAAGGCAGTCAGTTGGTTAGTGCCACTAACCAACTGAAATTGCCAGCGAGCGGTTGTTAGAAGTTTTTACATGACCAACAAAGAGTTGGTGATAAGCATGCTAGCCGAGACGGGCAAAAAGCGTGTGAGCCCGCAGAGCGCCAAGCAGTTGCGGTTGCTGGAGCAGGCGAAAATCAAGAGGGGATAGCAACGGCTGACGGCATTGCTAATTAATACGCCTCAAACTAACAAAGCTCTACCCACACATGATCTGAAGAGCTGGAAAAAAATGAACGCCAAACGCGTTGACTTGCAGCTGTTTTCTTTCATTGCCTATTTTTTGAGAGATTTCAAAGCTGACCTGGTAGTCCGTTTAAACCGACATCTTTGTCAGCGTAAACATCACACAAAAACTTTACAAAAGCTGCTACTTTGCTGCTGACCAAACGGCGTGATGAGTGCAGTATCCAAATCTCTACGGCACGTTCAGGAACCTCACCCCAGCAAACAAGTCTGCCCGCAGCAATGTCATCTTCTATGAATTTTCTCGCCAAAACGGCTGCACCAATGCCAACGATCGCAGCGTCTCGGATGGTGATGGGGTTGGGCAATCTGAGTACGGCGTGTCGATGAATGGTCTGAGTATCTTTGCCGTTACGAATGGTCCATGTACCGGTCTCCGGCATGCCAATTCCCACAATAGCGGGAACGCTGGGGAGGGTGTCTGTCTCTAAAATTACTTTTGGAAAAGCCAGCGACGGCGCTGCAACGACCGCCAGCCGATCTCGAAAGAAACACCGCCCCACCAACTCGTCGTCAGGCTTTGGGTTGACGCGGATCACCACGTCGTAGCCATCCGCGATCAAGTCGACGGCATGGTCTTCAACCGTGATTTCCAATCGAACTTCAGGGTATAGGACTGCAAACTCGGCAGCCAACCGCCCGATGGCGGTATTGCCAAACGTGACTGGCGCACTGACGCGCAAACGGCCTTTGGGTTCACCGCGACCCTCGGTTAATTCTTGAGCTGCGTCCGATACTTCCCCTAGCAAACCTACCGTTCTGTTGTAAAGGTTTTTCCCCTCTTCGGTCAGCCGAAACGACCGACCGACGCGCTCAAGCAACCGGATACTTAAACCTTCTTCAAGCTCAGCGACATGCCTGGATAAAGATGCTTTGGACCGACCACTGGACCGACTTGCCTTGCCAAATCCTTCATGGAGGGCAACCA
>JBAXOC010000105.1:0-5617 GCA_037133455.1 Comamonadaceae bacterium
TGGATGATTCACTTTGTGCGTTATCGCTTGCAAACCGGATTTGAAAAAATTGACCGCGTGTGGGGCGAGGTCACCAACGTCTTAGCCGACACCATTCCCGGTATCCGCGTCGTTAAAGCCTTCGCCCAAGAGCAGCGCGAAGCCAAGCGCTTTCGGGATGCCAATCAACATAATTTGCTAGTCAATGACCGGATCAACAGAATCTGGTCATTGTTCTCGCCCAGTGTGTCTTTACTCACTGAAATTGGTCTCTTGGTGGTTTGGGGGTTTGGTATTTGGCAGGTCGCCAACAACCAGATCACGGTCGGTATGTTGCTCGCTGCGATTGCCTATATCGGGCGGTTTTACGGCCGTCTGGATTCGATGAGTCGCATCGTCTCGGTGACGCAAAAATCAGCCTCGGCGGCTAAGCGTATTTTTGATATCTTGGACCATGTTTCTAGTGTTCCTGAGCCCGCGCAACCCGTGCCCATGGGCAAAGTCCAAGGCCGCATTGAGATTCGCGACGTGGGTTTTCGCTATGGCAATCGGGAAGTCAACCGGGGCATCAACCTGAATATCGCCCCAGGCGAAATGATTGGTTTGGTCGGTCACAGCGGGTCTGGAAAAAGCACCTTGGTGAATTTAATTTGCCGCTTTTACGATGTGTCTGAAGGTTCCATTCGGGTCGATGGGGTGGATATTCGTTCCTATGCGATTTCAGACTACCGGCAAAACATCGGTTTGGTTTTGCAAGAACCCTTTTTGTTTTTCGGAACCATTGCCGACAACATCGCCTACGGCAAACCCCACGCCAGCCGCGCGGAGATCATGGCCGCTGCGCGAGCCGCCCATGCGCATGAATTTATTTTGCGACTGCCCCAAGGCTATGACTCGATGGTCGGTGAGCGCGGCCAAGGCTTATCCGGCGGCGAGCGCCAGCGCATCTCCATTGCCCGCGCTTTGCTGATTGATCCGCGTATTTTGATTTTGGACGAAGCGACCTCGTCGGTGGATTCAGAAACCGAAAAGGAAATTCAAAAAGCCTTAGAGAACCTGGTTCAAGGCCGCACCACCATCGCCATCGCCCACCGCCTCTCGACCTTGCACCGCGCCGACCGCTTGGTGGTGTTAGACCGCGGCAAGGTTGTAGAAGAGGGCTCGCACGACGTCTTGATGGCCGCAGAAGGCGCTTACTTCAAGCTCTACCAAGCCCAAGCGCGTAATGCTGAGCAAGGTATCGACGCTGTCACAAGGAGCGAAGCATGAACTTCACATTGGAGCAAAATGCCTTTGGCAAATTGATTTTGAGTAACGCTCAAGGCGAACGTTTTGAAGGCGTCGTGCCGGTTCGCACTTTTCCCATCCAAGCCCCAGAAGAAGGTATTTCCTTGGTCAGCCTTGACGGCCACGAAGTCGGCTGGCTTAACCACCTCAGCGACGCAACGCCCCAAGCACAACAGATGATTCGTGGGGCTTTGGAGCAGCGGGAATTTATGCCGGTGATTGAGCGAATTATTTCAGTGACCAGTTTTTCAACGCCTTGTACCTGGTCAGTACAAACCGACCGCGGCGTGACGGAATTCGTATTGCGCGGCGATGAAGACATTCGCCGCGTAGGCATCGATCACAGTCTGTTGATCGCCGATACCCATGGCATTCAATATTTGGTTCGCGATCAGTTCGCTTTAGATACGGCGAGTAAAAAAATACTGGATCGGTTTTTGTAAGCTTGAAATAGATCTTTGCGTTATTTGAAGTAATTTAAATCTACCATTCGTTCACCAAAACCATTTAGTGGTTTATTTCGAATTCCAACAATCGCAATCTTTCAATGATGAGATGAAAAGAAGGGGGATCGCCAACAAACATTCCCGCGCTGATCATGCGTTGAAAATCTTCCGCCAAAGCGACAAGGACGATCTCGTCAGGGAGTAGACGCAGTTGGCCTATTAAACAGGCGTCATAGTTTGCGTAAGCCGTGTTGTAGAAAACTTTTTTGTGCTTCACCACATCGATCAGTAAATCCCGTCTTGTCAATGCCGTTGGCCCGATATCTCTTTCGGCAAGCATTGACAAGTCGTACCAATGGCGTGACAGCCGTTCAGCATTGGGACGGAATACACCGCGCTGCGACTCGACATGCATCAACGTGGCCTTCTCCCAAAAGGTGCGTAATGGCGACAGCACGCTGACTTGAGAGCGCGGAAAAACTAGCGCAGGTACGAACTCTGCAATATCTGGGCTGACCTCATGCACTTCATTGGGCTCAGTAATGTTGCGTCCACCAAACTCGATTAACACGCTGTTGGATATATAGTTTCCAGACACCTCTAGCACCGTGGGGTAATGAACCCGCAACTGTTCACCGTCGGCACTAACCTCGATACGGAAGCCCTTCGAGCCAAACTCGGCGGCTAGTATTTTTTCAAAATAGGGAGCCACTACTTTGTGCGAGTGATCTTGCAAAAAAAACTTCAACCCTTCGCTAAATTTCTTTAACTGGCTCTTGGAAATGCCTTCAGTGAAAGGATCAAAAGAACGATCAAGGCCACGGTAATCGAGGGTGACATCCACATCTTCGGAGAATCGATTGATAGCACCAAATACTTTTGACAGGGATGTGCCACCCTTGAAGGCCATGGGTAAACGCCCTGGCATGGTGAATAAAGTCTGCAACACCCAACAAACCCAAACATCCTTCTCCAAGACTGAAGGCGAACGACCAAGTTGCGGCGAAAGAGCTCGGTAAATTTGCGATTGCTCTTGGGCTTGAAGCTGCAGGAAAGATTCAGACATGCGCATTCACCGCCGAAGCTGATCGCATATACATAAACAGAGCGTCGCTCATCCACGATGGCATGGCGCTGGCCACAGATTTCAATGCATCAAATTCGGCGGCAGGTAGTTTTTCTCGTATTTTTGCGAATAGCGATGGCGTCACCTCGTGTTTGCCCACATACCAAAGCGCGGCCAATGCCACTCCGGCCGGCCGGCCGGCCAGAGCCAACTTGCGCTGACAGACGTGTTGAAGACGGATTTCCATATTGCCCAAGCGAATACGCTTAGAAGGACCAGAGGTTGAGAAGACGGCTTGTGAGGGCGTCTGCGTAGTCAGCTCGAACTGTCGGGCTGCTTCCGCACCGTGGACCTGAACGATGGATTCAGTGGTTTTTGCGAGGGCTTCGGCTACCTTCATTGGTGAGGGCATTACCTTTCCAACAAAACGGTTTATCTCCGGGCGAACAAAAAGGCCGCGGGTTACACGCGTGATCGTGCCCGCCTTGACCTGTCGAGACAAGGATTGGTCCACAGACGCACGTGTTCCGCAATCCAAGAACGCCGTTGGGCTGAAGGGCTCCCCGACGGGCATTTCCAAAATGCGCTGGCGAATCTGTTTGGCAGTTGAAATGGCGGAATTCATGATTGAAAATATAGCAGACTTTCTGACATTTTGCAAACAAAAAAACCACGATTTTCAGCGCGGAATTTGCCGGGCGCTTGAACGGAGCTGGCCGTAGGCATGGGCTACCCGCTCGACGACAGGCAAACAGCCTAAGCCGAGGTAGGACGAAAACCCCGTTGTATCCAACCCCCAACCGACGCATGCAGACTCACCGTAGTAATCCCAAGTAAGACCACTGCGGCGCCAACGATGAATTGGGCTTCTAATTGTTCGCCGAGCAACACGGCCCCAAGAACCACGCCGATGACCGGGGTGAGAAAGGTCAATACGCCTAAGCGCGATGCGAGGTAGTGGCGCAGGAGCCAAAACCACACCAACAAGCTCACAAAAGACATGATGAAGGTTTGATAGGCCAAGCTGAGCCAAACCAGCGGCGTGGGCGCAAAGTGGGTTTGGCCTGTGAGGGCGGCGATGGGAAGCAGAAAGAAAAACGCGCCGCAGAGTTGGTAAAGAATGGTTTGGTTGGGGGCGGTCACAGAGAGTTGTGTGGTGCGAATCGCCACGGTGGTCGCGCCCCAGGCGGCTCCGGCAAGCAAGGCCAAAAAATCACCCCACAAGGCGAGGACCACGGAGTTTTGATGAGCAGTTTTGATGTCAGGCGCATCGCCCCCTAAAAACGCATACGCCACTCCGCCAAAGGCCAGCGCCACACCCAACCACTGGATGCGCGTGAGGCGCTCACTGGGGAGTTTGAGGTGCAAGCCAATCGCGGCAAAGACCGGCGAGGTATAGAGAAACACCAGGGTGTGTCCGGCGCTGGTAAAGCGCAAAGCTTGGGCAACGAGCAAATATTCCAAGGCGAACAAAGCAGCAATCACTGCGCCGGCTTTCCACGCCCGCCAATCAAAGCGTTCTTTGCGCCACACCATCAGCCCCGCAACCAAGACCAAAGCCACGCCCGAGCGCAGGGCGATTTGAAGCATGGGCGCCATCTGGTCGCCGACGGCTTTGATGGCAATTTGCTGCAAGCTCCAAATGACGCAGAGCATCAGCATGAGCGCGCTGGCAAGTCCGTCTAGGTTTTTTCTTTCATTCAAAACGCTAAATTTCCAGGTTGTCAATCAAGCGCGTAGTGCCTAAGCGTGCGGCAGCTAAAACTACCAGCGCATCACCGGCGTGGGGTTTTTGTAAATCGCTTTGGCGTCTTGCAACAACGTAATCAGGCTGCCAGCCTTGGCGGCGCAGGCTTTGCATAGCGTCTTCTTCTAGGCTGGAGAAATCGGTGTTTCCATGGCGTACCGCTTGGGCCAGCTTTTCAAGCGCAGCGTGCAGCTGCGGGGCTTGCTCGCGCTCAGCTGGGCTTAAGTAACTGTTACGCGATGAAAGCGCCAAACCCTCGGGGCTGCGCAGCGTCTCGCCGCCCAACACATTCACCGGTAAATTAAATTGGCGCACCATTTGGCGAATCACCATCAGCTGTTGGTAGTCTTTTTTTCCGAAGACGGCGGTACGGGCGCGGGTACAAGACAGCAACTTCAACACCACCGTGCAGACGCCTTTGAAAAACCCTGGGCGAAATTCACCTTCGAGAATATCAGCGAGTTGGTCCGGGGGAGCAACCGTAAAACCTTGGGCTTGGGGAAAAAGTTCTTTTTCTGACGGCGCAAAAACAAGGTCGCAACCGGCGGCTTTGAGTTTGTCGCAGTCGGCCGCTAAGGTGCGGGGGTAGGTGTCAAAGTCGTCGTGGGGGCCGAACTGCAAGCGGTTAACAAAAATGGTAGCAACCGTGATGTCGCCCAAAGGTTTGGCTTGTTGTACCAACGCCAGATGGCCAGCGTGTAGGTTGCCCATCGTCGGAACCACGGCGGGGTGGTGAAAGGGGGCGAGTGCGCTTTGGAGGTCGGCAAGGGTGTGAACGAGTTGCATGAATTGCGAAGAGTTACCAAGCGTGAGTTGCATCCACTGGGAAGCTGCCGTCTTTGACCGCTGCAACATAGGCTTCCATGGCGCCGCGTATGGAATGGGAGTCATCCATAAAGTTGCGAACAAACTTGGGCATCTTGCCTAAATTCACGCCCAAAAGATCATGCAAAACCAAGACCTGTCCGGCCGTTCCGTTGCCTGCGCCTATCCCAATGGTGGGGCAGTGGGTGAGTTCTTTTGTGAGTTCGCGCGAGAGTTCCGCGGGAACCATTTCAAGCACCAGCATTGATGCGCCTGCGTCTTGAAGTT
>JBAXOC010000106.1:0-5564 GCA_037133455.1 Comamonadaceae bacterium
ACTGCGCCAATTCAGCAGCTTGGGGAATACGTCCTTGGGGCGGGCGGCATTTGGTAATGTTAGTTACCAAGGCTTTTGATTGCTGCGCGCCACTCTCCTTGCCTGCACCCATGCGCACAGCGCAAACGGCTTTGAGCATGTTGTCCAGAAGCAACCCCGCATCTCCTGCAAAAGGCGCACCGATTGCGTCTTCCTCTTCGTCAGGCGGATCACCCACCACCATCCAGGTTGCAAGTGCACCATCAGGCATGGCCACCAAGGTGGAATTTTTACGCCCACCGCACAAACCGCAGGCCTGGCATTGGGACGCGGTGTCTGCCAGTGCGTCCCAGTTCAAGGTGTTGATTTTGCTCAGATCGTTGGAATGACTGCTGGAATGACTGCTTGACTGACTGTTCGGCTGACCTGATGCAGCTCGCGGCGCGGGCGTGACAGATGTGATGGGCGCGGCCTTCGCTACGGCGCGCGTTGGTTGGCTAGGCAACCACACCTCCACGCCCATTTCTTTGAGCATGGCACGTTGTCGGGTATCTAGGTCCAAAGGCATGGGTTCACTTTCAGAGGTCTAAGCGCATGACCACCGCATCTTCGCGTTGACCGCGGGCGCTGGCATAGTAATTTTTACGTTGGGCAATGCGTTGGTAGCCATGGCTTTCATACACCTGCAAAGCGCGAGCGTTGCCGACTCGAACCTCCAACCAGAGGTGCGTAGCGCCTTGCCCGCGGGCCCACAAACTCACTGCATCGAGCATCACCTGGGCCCAGCCCTGGCGTTGGTACGTGGGGTTAACGGTGATGTTAAGTAAGTGCGCCTCGTCTACCCCTTTCATCGCCACAAAATAACCCAGTATGGTTTTGTCGGCCATCAAAATTTGCGCTTGGTAGCTGCTGTGCAGCACATCCAAGAAGTTTGCACGCGACCATGGATGGGCGTAGGCCTTTTCTTCGACTTGCAACACCGCACTTATCCGCTCCATCACCAAGGGCTCCAAGCGCACTTCGGTTTGAAGCCTCTGGGATTGTTGCAGCGTAGTGGATTCAGGCATGGCTTGAACCGCTTTCGGCGAGGCGAATTTTTTCTGCTTTGTCTGCTTTTTCTACCGCTCTCTCTTCAGTGGTTTTTGCTACCTTGTCGCGAATATAAATCGGCATCGCATGCTCTGCAGCAACTCTAAAGCCGGCAGCAATCAAGCCCGGTGCCAAACGCAACATTGCGCTGGCTGTTGGCAGGGCTGTTACGCGTAGGGTTCTGCCATCCACAGGCACAGGCAAGCGATCTGCGTACACCTCAAAAACATTTCCCGCCCATGCATCACAGCGCCCCGTATGTTCTGATTCCCAAGTCTGCAACCCTGCAGGGGAAAGTAAACAAGGCGCTTCAATATTAGTCCAAAGCTTGCCATCAAACGCGTAACTTGCACCGTACATCTCATCCATACGCGCGTCCAACAAAGCGATGATTTTTACGGCTTGGTTTTGAGGCAATGCGCGATGACGCGCTTCTTCTGCCACTGCCAAGAGAGACGGAATGGGCAGCACGGGCAACTCGGCCCCAAACGCTAACCCTTGGGCTACCGAACACGCTGTTCGCAGACCAGTAAATGAGCCCGGGCCACTGCCAAAACAAATCGCATCTAAACTTTTAAGAGCAATGTCTGCTTGCTGCAGCAAATCCAAAAGACCTTGGATCAAACCGGAGGACGCAAGCGCGCCTCCAGGGCCCTCTTTTTGCCAAACGCGAGGCGCACCGTCCACCCAGCGCGAAACGGCCATGGACATCACGTCCGTACTGGTGTCAAAGGCCAAGAGATTCATAAGGCTGGATTATCGGGGAAGCGCCTTTTCAGTCTTTGCCCCCCGATAATGGCCGTATGACTTTTCGCTCTGCGCTCATGGTTGCTTGCTGTTTCTGGAGTTTTTGCGCTTGGGCGCAGATTCCTGCAAGCATTGACGCGCAATTAACAAAGGCAAAAATTCCGCGTGATGCTGCAGCTTTTTTGGTAGTTGAGGCGGTGTCTTCCTCGATTGCGGCCAAACCCCGCCTAAGCCACCGCGCATCAGCTGCGATGCAAGCCGCCTCAGTCATGAAGCTTGCGACCACCTTTGCGGCCCTCGAACTGCTTGGGCCGTCCTACACCTGGGCTACGCCCGTGTTTATCGATGGCGCTATCCGAGAAGGTGTGCTTTATGGCAACGTGTATATCCAAGGACAAGGCGATCCCAAATTAGTCTTGGAGCGCATGTGGTTGCTTTTGCGCCGTCTTCAGGGCGCAGGTATTACCTCCATTCGGGGGGATATCGTTCTTGACCGCAGCGCCTTTGATGTTCCTGAAAGTGACCCCGGCGCGTTTGACGGCGAGCCTTTGCGCCCCTACAACGCAAGCCCCGATGCGCTACTTTTGAACTACAAATCAGTAGTGATGACTTTTACACCCGCACCAGGGAGTAACGTCGCCTATGTTCAATACGACCCCCCTTTAGCTGGCGTTCAGACCCAAGACACGGTGGTTTTGTCCACTACTGCCTGCAACGACTACCGCGCAACACTAAAGCCCGATTTTTCAGACCCTTTAAGGATTCGCTTTACCGGAAGCTACCCATTGAGTTGTGGGGAAAGAGTGTGGCCGGTGGCGTATGCCGATCCAACGAATTTTGCGCCCCGCGCGGTGCAGGGGTTATGGGGTAGCGTGGGCGGAAAGCTCTCGGGCTCAGTGCGTTTTGGAAATGTACCGGCGCGTCTTGCTTTGGAAAAGCCACTATTTGAAGTTCGCTCGGCACCGCTGGCTGAGATCATTCGCGACATCAACAAGTTCAGCAATAACGTGATGGCGCAGCAATTGTTTTTGACATTGGGGCGCGATAGCAATGGCTCTGTAGGCAGCTTTCCTGCTTCACGCTTTGTTATTCAGCGCTGGTGGCAAGAGCGCATTAGCCAAGACGAGCCTTTAAATCTGGACAACGGCTCGGGCTTGTCGCGTACCGAGCGTATCAGCGCCCAAGCCTTGGGGCGATTACTCCAAAGCGCTTACCGCTCTCCATTGATGCCCGAACTTATTGCTTCTTTACCCATTAGCGGCATCGATGGAACAATGAAGCGCAGCAAATCCAATAGCCAAGGCAGCGCCCATTTGAAAACTGGAAGCATGAACGGTGTCACCGCCATTGCAGGCTTTGTTCATGCCACCAGCGGCAAACACTATGTTTTAGTCGCCCTGGTCAATCACCCCAACGCCCCAGCTGCCCGCGCTGCGTTTGACGCGCTCGTGGACTGGACCGCACAAGACAACTAAAGCCTTTATGCAACTATCTGATTGGGTTGGTAGCCTCGCAGCCACTTTAACCACGGTGAGTTTTATTCCCCAAGCCCTGCATACCTACCGCAGCAAGGATGTGGGTGGTATTTCCCTTCTGGGGTACAGCAGTTTTACCGTAGGGGTCGGGATGTGGCTGATTTATGGATTGTTGCTGCGCGAGTGGCCTATCGTGATTGCAAATGCGATCACCGTGTCATTTGCCTCGCTGATCTTGCTTATGAAAATTCGCTACCGCTAGCCTGCACCGCAACACTTCTTAAATTTCTTACCGCTGCCACAAGAACACACGTCATTGCGCCCAGGTTCTGCCACTTTACGAACCGTTTCAACCCGCGGTCCCACACCACGCCAGAGTTCATATAGGTCGTAGACCGCCCACATCCCATCAGCAAACGCGTTCACTCGGGCTTTACTCATGGTCGGTGGCGTGTCATCGCTAAAGGGTGACACCTCAGGCGCACCTTCGTCATCTTCGGTGAGTGCAACGATGGACTCCAAGGCTGCATCCAACCATTTGGCTGCGTCTTTGTCTTTCGGTGGCACCCACTCTTCGGGCCAGTTTTCCACCACGAACATAAATCCCAAAGCCCATACCTGTGCAAAGGAGGGAACAGCGTCATCACCGAGCTCTGCACGCTCCTCCTCAGACAAGGAAGCGATGGCACCTCGCACGTCCATCACTTCGGGCTGGTACGCGTTTTCGTCGTCTAAGGACTCAATCTCTTTAGACAAAGCGCTGGCAATTTCTTCCCAACGCTTCGTCCAAATGTCCATAAAACGCTGGCGCTGGGCTGCATCGGCAAAACTACCCTCAAATTCGGCGAGATCATCAGCAGGTTTTTCAGTAGGTACTGTTTCAGGCGCAACGCCCAAAAGCACGTCGAGGTATTCATCTGCGCTGATAGCGCGGCGACTGCAAATCAGCGCGGCCATCACGCCTTCGCAAAACTCCCACTGCGGTGTTTCGTCATTGCGCTCGCGCAAATCGTCCAAGATAGCGTCAATTTCATCAAACTCTTCGGGGCTGACAGCGGGGGCGTGGTTCGTCATGGTGTTCACAAACTAACAAGTGCCGAGGGCGAATAGTCTTTGAGCTCGGTATCACGCCCGTCACGCACTTTAAGAACCCATTCGGGGTCACTGATTAAGGCGCGACCCACAGCGATCAAATCAAAATCACCTCGGTCAAAGCGACGCATCAATTCGTCTAGTGAAGCAGGTTGCGAAGATTCGCCACCAAAGGAGGCGATAAATTCTCCCGAGAGGCCCACCGAGCCCACTGTGATCGTGGGTTTGCCCGTGAGTTTTTTCGCCCAGCCCGCAAAGTTCAGATCCGACCCCTCGTACTCAGGCTCCCAAAAACGGCGCTGCGAGCAATGAAAAATATCAGCGCCTGCATCAGCCAAAGGCGCAAGCCAGGCTTCCATTTCTTGCGGCGTCTTGGCCATTTGTACCGCGTAGTCTTGCTGCTTCCACTGCGAAAGGCGAATGATCACAGGGTAGTCTGGGCCGACCTCGGCTCGAACTGCTTTCAAAATATCAGCAGCAAAACGCCCACGCTGAACCAAAGTGCTTCCACCGTACTTGTCATCGCGCGTATTGGTCACATCCCAAAAAAACTGGTCAATGAGGTAACCGTGGGCTCCATGGAGTTCAATGGAATCAAAGCCCAGTCGCTTGGCCGCTCCCGCTGCTCGCGCAAAGGCGGCAATAGTGTCTGCGATTGTGGAGTCGCTCATAGGCTCACCCAGCGTTTTGTTTGCCGAAGACTTTCCCGACGGCGAGTCCCAAGGACCCGGCGGCTGCCAGTCGGATCGGCGGTTACGAACCGCGCCGACATGCCAAAGTTGCGGCGCCATCACGCCCCCAGACGCGTGAACTCCCTCAATGACACGTTGCCACGCGGCAAGGGCTGCGTCTCCGTAAAAGTGAGGCACATTGGGATCATTCGATGCTGCAGGCCGCTCCACCACCGTTCCCTCCGAAACGATCAACCCCACCGCAGCCTCAGCACGGCGTTGGTAATAAGCCGTTACAGCGTCAGTTGGAACACCACTAGGCGAGAAGGATCGGGTCATGGGCGCCATCACGATGCGGTTAGGCAGGTGAAGCGACTTGCAAGTAAAGGGCTGAAAAAGGGACGCGCTGTGGTTCATGTTTTGCCTCGGGTTTAAATACCGAGACAATTGTATGTAAACGCTTTGAAGGCAAAGACTGGTGCGGCTGGCGGGGAAATTTTTCACCCCGTTT
>JBAXOC010000107.1:0-5503 GCA_037133455.1 Comamonadaceae bacterium
GCTCAGCTCGGAGCCATCTGACCCGCCTAGCGTGACTTGGTACCACTCTTG
This sequence comes from Comamonadaceae bacterium, assembly GCA_037133455.1. Classification (GTDB taxonomy): domain Bacteria; phylum Pseudomonadota; class Gammaproteobacteria; order Burkholderiales; family Burkholderiaceae_C; genus Allorhodoferax. The sequence continues at coordinate 52 of JBAXOC010000107.1, forward strand.
GCCGTCTTTATCGACACCCAAAATGCCAATGTGGCCGCTGTGGTGGTGGCCGCAGGAGTTGATACATCCGCTGATGTGCAAATCAATTTCGCCCAAGTCAAACAACTCATCGAGGTCTTGGTAACGCTCGGTGATTGCAGCGGCGATAGGCAATGAGCGGGCGTTAGCCAAAGCGCAGTAATCACCGCCGGGGCAGGCGATCATGTCGCTCAGCAAGCGGATATTCGCACGCGCAAAGCCAGCCGCTTTGGCGGCGTTCCACAGTTCAATCAATGCATCGACCCGAACCCAAGGGAGCACCAAATTTTGGTCATGCGTGACACGCACTTCGCCTGCGCTGAAGCGCTCGGCAATGTCAGCTGCTGTTTTCAGTTGATCGGCCGTGGCATCACCTGGGGCTTGGCCTAAGCGTTTAAACGACAGGGTGACAGCGCGCAAGCCGGGATTTTGATGTGACGCGACGTTTTGCTCTAGCCAACGGGCGAACTCCGTGTTGTGGCCAGCCATTTCAACCAGGGCATGTTCCGCTGTACTTTGCTGTGCTGGCGACACGGTGTCAAGTGAGGGGAAAACAAAGCAGGCGCGAACGCGGTCAAGCTCGGCTTGGGGAATCGTATGTTGTGCGCCATCAGCCAAGATGCGTTGGTATTCGGCTTCTACTTCATCAAAATACCGCTGGCCTTCGGCTTTCACCAAAATCTTGATGCGTGCCTTATAGATGTTGTCGCGCCGGCCCCAACCGTTGTAAACGCGAACAATCGCTTCTAGATAATTGATGATTTGGTCCCAAGGCAAAAACGCCTTGATTTCAGTGGCAATGACGGGGGTTCGCCCCATACCGCCTCCCACCAAAATCTGAAAACCCACTTCACCGGAGGCATTTTTCAGTACGCGCAAACCCACATCGTGCCAAGCAATAGCGGCGCGGTCTTCGACTGACCCAGTAATTGCAATCTTGAACTTGCGTGGAAGATAGGCAAACTCAGGGTGCAAGGTGCTCCATTGGCGCAAGACTTCGGCATAGGGGCGCGGATCGACTGCTTCATCGGTGGCAATGCCAGCGCGTTCGTCGCTGGTGATGTTGCGGATGCAATTGCCACTGGTTTGGATGCCGTGCAAGTTCACGCTGGATAACAGGTCCATCACATCCGCACTTTTCTCAATCGGAATCCAATTGAACTGGACGTTTTGTCGGGTGGTGAAGTGGCCGTAGTTGGTGGTGAGCTTGGGCGCAGGACCGTTGCCAATTTTGTCTTGGGTGGTTTGCGCGTGGGCTAGGAGCTCAGGTGGCGGGGTATCAAATTCTTCTGCAATGCGGCCCAAAACCCGAAGTTGTGCGCTGTTGAGTTCGCCGTAAGGCACTGCCACCCTGAGCATGGGCGCGTAGCGTTGGATATACCAGCCGTTTTGTAGGCGCAAAGGACGAAATTCGTCATCCCCTAAAGTACCTGCCAAATTGCGTGTGAGTTGGTCTCGGTATTGGGCTGCGCGGGTTTGGACGAAGGTTTGATCGAAATCGGTGTACTGGTACATACAAGCATGGAATGATGATTGCTTTCGACTGTAGAGCCTCTTGAATCAAACTAAAACTACATTTTTGCTATTTCTATATGCCTATACGGCTTAATGCGTCTTTAGCCAGTCTCTCATCAAGATAGCTTCGATCTGTCGAATGCAGGCATCCGCTTCGACTTGCATACAAACCGTGGTTTCTGGCACGTCGTTTCCCCAGCCCGGCTGCGGATAATCCGCAGGGCTGCGCTTCAAGATCGTTTGGCCTTGCGCCAGCCCCTCGGTTGCGACGCGAACGCGGCCACTTTCGCAGGTAAAGAGTTCGGGCTGAGTTAGTGCCAAAAAGGCCAAAACATCATGTCCAAAACAACCTTGTACTTTAGCTACCCGGGGGTGTAGTGCGCTGTAAAAATTAGAATAAAAAGCCACCGCATGCAACAGTGTGTCGGTTGCCGGGTGCTGGTGGTGCTTTGCGATACGTTCAAAAAGTTCCAGCGGCAGGATGACGCGGTGGGTGACATCGAGCCCGACCATCGTGAGTTGGAAACCCGCCCCAAATACCAGATCGGCCGCGTGGGGGTCGTTCCAAATATTGGCCTCGGCCACCGGCGAAACATTGCCGGGCTCCAAAACTGTTCCTCCCATCACCACGACCTTACGCAGGAGGGTTGGCAACTCGGGTTCCAGTTCTAAAGCCATGGCGAGGTTACCCAAAGGCCCCACGGCAACGACCGAAACTTCTCCGGGATGTTGGCGGGCCGTGTCCACGATAAATTGGGCGGAGCTTCGCGGGTCAAGGGTGTTCAATGTGGATTGCCTTGAGGGCAAGTTTCCCAAGCCGTCGACGCCGTGAATGTAATCAGGCGGGGCCTCTGCATGTTTGACGCGCGGTTGTGAAACGCCTTTCGAAATCGGGATGTCCGACCGACCTGCGATCGCACAAAGGTAAAGCGCATTTTTGGCGGCTTGTTCTACGGTGACATTTCCAAACGTAGTGGTGACGCCGATCACATCGATGTCAGGGTGCGCTAGGGCGAAATACAACGCCATCGCGTCATCAACACCGGGATCGGTATCGTAAATGACGGTATGTTTTCGTGATGCTTCCATGGTCAGTGATTTTCTAAAAATTGAACTACTTCAAGCACTGTCGGGATACTTGATTGGGCGCCCAATGTCAGACAGGTCAATGCGCTTGCCGCATTGGCAACCCGCAACGCCGCAGGCCAAGAAGCGCCTTGGCTTAATTGGGCGACCAAGACGCCGCAAAAAGTATCTCCGGCAGCCGTGGTGTCTATCGCTTGGATGGGGAATGCTTGCTGTTGGTACAGGGTGCCCTTGTGCCGCGCCAAACATCCTTTTGATCCCAAGGTAACCACAACGCTTTGGCATGGAAGTTTTTCTAAGGCTAATTCAACCGAGCGTGTTTCATTGGCCAATGCCATTAACTCGCCCTCGTTGACGATCAAAATATCGATCATCCGCAGGAGCTCTTCTGGCAAAGCTTGGGCAGGGGCCGCGTTCAAGACGATCTGTACCCCTTGATTTTTTGCCGCTTGGACGAAGCCGATGATGGTGTCTAGCGGAGTTTCCAGTTGCAATAATAGATGGCTGATCTCTTTTAAATCGGGTAAGTGGTGGGGCAGCAAATAGGCATTGGCACCGGGGGCCACGGTGATGGCGTTTTCACCGTCATCAGAGACGCAAATAAAAGCCGCGCCAGTAGATACCTTCGCAACGCGAACGGGCAGCAACTCTACCGCCGCCGCATTAACCGATGTCTCAATGACGCTCGCATGCGCATCTGCCCCCAACGCTGCCAGCAGTTGGGTGCTTGCGCCGCCTGCTTTAGAGCACGCGACGGCTTGGTTAGCCCCTTTTCCACCAGCAAAGGTTTGAAAACTTTGCCCAAGTACGGTTTCTCCGGGCCTAGGAATATAGTTGGCACGGACCACAAAATCTAGATTGGCAGAACCTGCAACCAAAATCACGGGGTTTCCTTTACGCTGTGTTTTTTGCGCCTAACGCGCTGAGAATCTAGTTTACGCGCAAGCGTTTTTTCTATCGGTAGCGGCTCGCCGCAAAGCCTTGCAACCAAAACTTGGGCGCACAACGCCGCCAAGGTCAGTCCCCGCGCTCCCATTCCTACGCTCGCCCACAGGGTCGCAACCGGGCCGGCTTCTAGGGGCCCGACCAAAGGCAGCCGGTCGTGGCTGACGCATCGGATGTTTTGCCAATGCTCAACCTGGCCTTTTACAAATTGCATTTGTAAATTCTCAGCGACAAGCGGTAAAAGCTGATTAAGCCGCTCCCAGTTTTCTAGGTGTTGACGCTCAGGTGTGGGGTCTTGGGCTTGTGGGCCTGGTTCAAACGTAGAGCCCGCCATCCACAAATTGCGAGGCCCAGGAACGCAAGGGAGAAAACTGCCATTTCCATTGACAGGGTGCGTGGGCCAATGGGCACTCTGCTGCAGATACAGGGGGAGTTCGCCAAAGCTCAGGGTGCCATGCACCGGGTGAAGGCTTTCGATATTTTGGATACACGCATCAGCAAGAGATGTGCGAAAACTGCCACTGAACTTGAGCGTGGATACGCCCATTGCGCTGGCTATTACCACGATGTCTGCGATGGCCAAAGTTGCGCCTTGAGCGTTTAGCAGCTCCCACGCACCATTCACGCGTTCCAGGGCAACGACTTCCTTGTTGCCCTTAAATTCAATCAGTGGGTGTTCCAACCACGCATTCACCATTTTTTCGGGCTTAAGCCAAGCCGCGTTCGAATGAAAAATAGCGTCTGGAGATTGTTGTAAAACGCCGCCGTCATCAAAATCGTGTCCAGGAACCAAGGTCGCTCGCAGGTGTTGCAACATCAGATGGCACGCCCGGCGCAAAATTTGTGAACTGGTGCTGTTGTCCACCGTGGGTTGGGGAACAACCAAGCCAGCTGGCAAACCGGATGCGCCTGCGGCAGGCGTTGCATGGCTATCAAAAACCTGAACCGTCCAGCCGCGCTTGGCTAGGGCATCGGCAATACTCGCGCCGCTGATACCTGCCCCAATCACGGCGCAGCGCTTGGGCGTGGTGTGGGCAAGGGTGATGTTTTTGAGGCTCCGAGTTCGGGGCCTAAGCGCAATAAATTCCGAAGGAAGCGCCGTAGGTTTACAGCAGCGCCCTAAGGCTTCTCGTTCCCGCGCATCCCATTTAGCAAAGTTCGCACCAAGACAGACCTGGTCTGCTTGGATGTTTTGGGCATCCAACACCATGGTGGGGTCGCCAAGGCACAGGGTGAGTGAGAGTTGGCCGTGGTCTAAAAGAATCCGGTGAATACCTGGCGTCAGATCCGCACAGGCATCCCGCAGCGTTTTCAAATCCTCTAGTCGAAAGGGCGTACCCATTGGATCTGACGCATCGCTAAGAAAGCGGGTGTATTCCTCGAAACTTCCCACGCCGACGTAATGGAGCATCCGAGGACGCATTTCTGTATTGCGCCACAAAAGCCAAATCCTGAAAAATGCGTCAAGCTGAAAAATCGCGGTGTCGAGAACCGTCCAAGCAATTCGCCCAGCCCAAGCCAAAGCTTTGTCTGGGGAGGCGCTCATGGCATCCGTGTTTATGCGCTGGGAGGAACGTAGCCTTGGGCGGCGTCCGCGCCATCTCCGAAAAAGTGGTTCTCCATTTGGCGGGCTAAATATTGACGGGCCCGCGCATCGCCTAAATTGAGCCGGTTTTCGTTGACCAACATGGTTTGGTGTTTAAGCCACGCGGCCCACGCTTCTTTGCTCACGCTTTCCCAAATGCGTTTACCCAAGTCGCCAGGGTAGGGCGCAAAGTCCAAACCTTCTGCTTCGGTGCCTAACTTGATACATTGAACGGTACGTGCCATGCTTGCCTTAAAGTCATAAAAATCAAAAACCCAATCTTATTCGGTTTATGGTTGAAAC
>JBAXOC010000108.1:0-5500 GCA_037133455.1 Comamonadaceae bacterium
TACCGCGCTCCCAATAAGGACACCGGAACGATGCGTTGCGGGTTGATGGTTAAAGCAGCGTTAGGGCCTAAGGCGACTTCGCTGTCGCCGCCTAAACCAATGGTGCGCACATCAATCGCTCGCACCATCGTGCGCCAACCGCCTACCTCGGCGCCTTCTTGGTTCACGCGCGGACGGCCATCCCACAAGACACCCAAATCCGTCGTTGTTCCGCCCATATCGGACATGATGAAGCTTTGCAAACCCGACAGCCATTGCGCTCCGACCAAACTCGCCGCTGGACCCGAAAGGACGGTCTCGATCGGGCGCGTTGCCACGCTTTGGGCCAAAGCCAACGTGCCATCGCCTTTAACAATCATCAGCGGGCACTTAATCCCCAACTCAGCCATCGAACGGCTCACTGCCTCAATTAACATCGACACCCGAGAAATCAAGCGCGCATTGAGCGCAGCGGTGAGCGCTCGCCGAGGTGCGTCTAGGGAAGACGACAACTCGGTCGATAAAGTTACCGGCTTGTTCGATAGGGCCACAATAATGTCGCGAGCCTGAAGTTCATGGGCCGCGTTGCGAACCGCAAAAGCCGAGGCCACTGCAAATGCATCCACGCGGTCGGCCATTCGAGCCACTGCCAAGCGCAGCGCCTCTTCATCCAATGCCACGCGAGCATCGCCATTGTGGTCATGGCCTCCCGCAATCACCTCAATCGGAATGCCTGGAAACGCCTTGGCAATTCCAGTGCGCTCCACCATAGCCGCATCAAAGCCAATGAGCACGACACCAACGGCGCTGCCATGGCCTTCGACCACCGCATTGGTCGCTAAGGTGGTGGAGACCGATACCAGCGCAATATCTTTGGCCTGCAAGCCTTGGGGAAGTTTGGCAATCGCCTCGGTGATAGCGCCGCTGACCCCGATGGCTAAATCGCCTTTGGTAGTAATCGATTTGGCTGATGCCACCACGCGGTGGCCTTTGGCTTCAATAATGGCAGCGTCGGTATAAGTGCCTCCGGTATCGACGCCAATGAGGTAACTGGTGGATGCGGATGTCAATGCTGATGGATTCATAAAATATTGCAAAATGACTAACCGAAGGCGTTAGTCCCTGAATTGGAGATTGTCCATGAAAACCGTGAAATCATTTCCCCGCAAGGTCATAGAAACTCCCAACGTATTTATTCCTCTGCCTGACGGTACGCGTCTTGCGGCTCGGTTATGGATGCCTAAAGACGCTACCAAAAATCCGGTGCCCGTGATACTGGAATACCTTCCCTACCGCAAGCGCGATGGCACCATCGTCCGTGATGCCCTCACCCACCCCTACCTTGCAGGCCACGGCTATGCCTGCGTGCGTGTCGATATGCGTGGCAACGGCGACTCCGATGGGCTGATGTGGGATGAGTACAGCGAACAAGAATTACAAGACGCAGACGATGTGATTGCTTGGTTGGTAAAGCAACCATGGAGCACCGGGCGTATCGGAATGATGGGTATTTCTTGGGGCGGCTTCAACGGTTTACAAGTTGCAGCCCGCCAGCCCAAAGGCTTAGACGCTGTGGTTACGCTGTGCTCCACCGATGACCGCTACAGCGATGACATTCACTTTAAAGGCGGCTGCTTACTCAGTGAAAACTTAGGTTGGTCAGCCACCATGTTTGGCTACTCATCGCGTCCGCCAGATCCCGCTCTTGTGGGCAAGCGGTGGCGCGAGATGTGGTTAGAGCGTTTAAATAACGAGCCGCTCTTGGCGATCGATTGGCTTGAACACCCGCACCGCGATGCGTATTGGAAACGCGGCTCGGTCTGCGAAGACATTGGAGCCATCAAAGCCGCCGTTCTCGCTGTCGGCGGATGGAACGATGCCTATACCAACGCGGTCCCGCGATTGGTCAGTACGTTGCAGTCGCCGGTGAAAGGCATCATCGGCCCTTGGGCCCACAAGTACCCCCACTTTGCCGTGCCCGAGCCGCGCATTGGCTTCTTACAAGAGTCTTTGCGATGGTGGGATCGCTGGCTGAAAGACCAAGACACGGGTGTAGAAAAAGACCCCGCGTTTCGCACTTACATCATGGACGTACAAGCGCCAGGCGCGAGCGTGAGTCACATCAGCGGTCGTTGGGTCAGCGACCCCGCCTGGCCAAGTGCGAACCTCCAAACGCAGCGTTTGCATTTGAACGACAAGGGCCTTAGCCTCAAGCGCGAACCCAAACGTAAGCGCAAGCTCACCTCTCCCCAACACACCGGGGCCGACGGCGGCGAATACTGCATTATTTGGATGGGCCCTGAGTTTCCCGGCGACCAACGCCAAGATGACTCTGGCTCACTGACCTTTGATGGCGATACGCTGCAACACGACTTTGACCTGGTCGGTGCGCCCACGCTCACCTTGAATTTTTCTGTGGACCAACCCGTGGCCCATGTCGCTGTAAGACTCAATAGCATCTGGCCCAATGGGGAAGTTTCGCGGTTGACTTATGGCGTTGCCAACCTCACGCACCTGCACTCCGATAGCAGCCACGAGCATCCGCAAGCTTTAGAACCGGGTAAGACCTACACCGTCAAAATTCAACTCGACGATGTGGCCTACCGTGTTCCTAAAGGTCACCGCTTGCGGGTATCGATCTCAACCAGTTATTGGCCGCTGATCTGGCCCGCCCCGACTCCCGTGGTACTCACCGTTCATACCGGAGCGAGTTGGGTTGAGATCCCTACGCGGCTCAAAGTACGCGGTGAGAAGGCCCCCACATTTGCAGCGCCAGAAGCCGCCACTCCGGTCAAACTCATTACGATTGACAAGCCTTGGAACAAACGCGAAGTAACGATTGACCAAGCCAGCGGCGAGCGGCGCTTGACGATTGAAGATGACTTTGGCCGCAGCACCATTGCCGAACACGGTCTCACCACCTGGGGCCAAGGTCGTGAGTATTACCGCATCATGCCCAATGATCCCCTGTCAGCCCGCCAAGAATGCCACTGGTCTATGGAAACTTCGCGCGGCAACTGGGTGGTTCGCACCGAAACCTACAGCAGCATGACAGCCAGCAAAACCCATTGGCATATCACGGGTCGGCTTGAAGCCTATGAAGGCGATATGCAAATTTTGGTACGCACCTGGGACAAAAAAATAAAGCGCAGGCTTTTGTAAAAGCCTGCGCTTGGCAGAGGGGGCTTCGGTATGCTTAATCGATATATTCTTTAGCCGCAGCAATCACAGGACCCCACTTTGCGATTTCTGAAGCGACAAACTTTTTGTGCTCAGCAGGCTCTACGCGCTTGTCGTGAATGATGACAGCGCCCAAGGCTTCTTGCTTTTTAATGAAGTCTGGGTCTTTCAAAGCCACTTTCAACGCGTTATTGAGTTTGGCAATCACGTCCGCTGGCGTTCCCTTAGGAGCGTAAAGACCATGCCAGATGGACACGTCAAAACCTTTGAGGCCGGACTCTTGCAACGTAGGTACGTCTTTCAAGACAGCCGTAGTGAGGCGTTTAGCGGTTGTCACCCCATACACGTTCACTTTTTTGGCTTCGATTTGCGTGGTGGTGTTGGTCGTCTGATCGCACATGATGTCGATCTGACCGCCAATTAGGTCGGTCATTGCGGGTGCAGTTCCTTTGTAGGGAATCGCAGCCATGTCAATTTGCAAGGCGTTTTGAAACATCAAGCCGCACAGATGAGATGCCGAACCCACCCCAGCGTTACCAAGATTGATTTTGCCTTTGTTTTGGTTTAACCACGCTACCAGTTCTTTGTAGTTTTTTGCTGGCAAGCTGGGTTTTGTAATCACCGTCATGGGGACTTCGTTGATCATGCCCAAATACTCAAAATCGCTTTCGACCTTAAAAGGCATATTTCGCAACAAATTGGGCATGGTCGCCATGGCAATGTGGTTGAGCATGATGGTGTAACCATCGGGTGCAGCTTTGGCTACCTTGTTGGCACCAATTGAGCTACCCGCACCGAGCACGTTTTCAATAATGATACTGACATCGCCCAAAGGCTTGCGCATGGCTTCTGCCAAATCGCGCGCAACACGATCCGTTGGGCCACCAGCCACAAACGGAACAACCAGCGAGATCGGTTTAGAGGGATAGGTCTGGGCGTATCCGACCACAGAAAACAAAGCCGCCAAAGCACTTACAACGAATAGTTTTTTCATCAGAGAACTCCGAAATGTTAGAGGGTCAGTCTATCGCTTTTATCCACGCATGGGCAATGCTCGTAACTACTTAGCCGTCTCTCGTGGGACGCGCCCGCAAAAAAGCGGATTATTGGTAACTTCGGGCGTCTTCAATGACCTTGCCGTCATTGGGGAGGCTCCCCGGCATACCCATTTCTACGCTTGCACGTAACTTGGTAACGTCTTTAACAGCCTCGCTGATTCTCTGCGCCAGCCCCTCCGGTGCAACCGCGCTTTCTACCTTGAGGGTCATCACATCATTGGCCATTTCGCCACTCACCACCAGACGGGCACGCACCACTTCAGGGAATCGTTTGACAATGTCGTCCACCTGCTTGGGGTGAACGAACATGCCCCGTATTTTTGTCGTTTGGTCAGCCCGGCCCATCCAGCCCTTGATTCGGGTATTGGTTCTACCCGTAGGGCAATGTCCAGGCAATACCGCTGACAAATCCCCTGTTCCAAACCGAACCAAGGGGTAGGTTGGGTTCAGACTCGTAACGACCACCTCGCCCACCTCGCCTTCGGCCACGGGGTCACCAGTACCCGGTCGAACGATTTCTAGAAAGATGTTTTCATCAACGATCAAACCTTCGCGTGCCGCGGTCTCATAGGCAATCAGCCCGACATCCGCAGTGGCGTAACACTGATACGTATCAATACCGCGCTCGGTCATCCAATCCCGCAAAGACGGCGGGAACGCTTCGCCTGATACCAAGGCTTTGCGCAGGCTGGGCAAAGCTACGCCCATTTCCGCAGCTTTCTCCACAATGATTTTTAGAAAACTCGGCGTTCCGATATAGCCTGCCGGTTGAAGCTCGGCCATGACGACCACTTGTTGCTCGGTTTGCCCAATACCGCCGGGAAAGACCGTGCACCCCAGCGCATGGGCTCCTGATTCCATCATCGAGCCTGCAGGCGTAAAGTGGTAACTAAAGCCGTTATGAATGAGTTCACCCGAACGGAAACCCGCAGCAAAAATCGCCCGCGCCATGCGCCAATAATCGCTGGCTGTGCCTTCTGGTTCGTAAATGGTTCCAGGGCTTGCAAACACCCGTGGCATCGCTTTCCCAAATCCTGCAGCGCTAAAGCCACCAAACACATTGCCACCGGCAGCACGAGAAGCTTTTTGCTGCTCAAGGAGCTCATGCTTTCTAATCACTGGCAATTGCGCTAAGGCAGCGCGGCTGTTGATATCGGCAGCTGTGGTGCGTTCAAGTGACTTAGAAAACGCTGGTGCATGGGCTTTCGCATGGGCGATATGCGCCGGCAGGGCCGCCAAGAGGGCAGCCTCACGCACAGCAGGGGAGCGCGCTTCGAGCGCGT
>JBAXOC010000109.1:0-5491 GCA_037133455.1 Comamonadaceae bacterium
AAGCTGCGCCCAGGCGCTCAATGATTACTGCCAATCCCACGCTGCAGATTGTCCGATGCGGTTTGTTTCTCAAAGCAAGCTTCCAGCGCAGGAGGCCTACGAAGCCTATATTTACCGATGCCGCGAAGTCCCGACCCGTGACGGCTTGCATGATTTTTTCAATGGCTTGTGCTGGCTGACATTTCCTCAAACCAAAGTGCGCTTAAATCAGTTGCAGGCCCAGCAGATCACACGCAGCGGCGTTCAGAGTGTGCGCGGCCCCACGCGCGATGGCATTACGGTGTTTGATGAGAATGCGGCGTTTTTGCAAGCACCCGATGCGCTGTGGCAAGCCCTTGAGGATAAAAATTGGAGACGACTTTTTGTAGACCTACGGCCTTTGTGGGCCCAGTCGCATTTGGTTTTATTTGGCCATGCTTTGTTAGAAAAATTGGTTAAACCCCGCAAAGGCATCACGGCCCATGTCTACCGCGTCACTGCGCAAGACCATTCGGTAAAGGCAATGGATACGTGGATGGCTGCCGAAGTCACAGAGGAAAAATTAGCGCTTAAACCTTTTGCCCATTTGCCTGTATTGGGGGTTCCGGGATGGTGGGCCGACAACGAAAACCCTGGCTTTTACGACGATGCTTTTGTTTTTAGATCCAAGCGTGAAATCCTCGCGCATCAACCCTCTTTTTTTTAGGTTCTTGCTATATCCGTCTTGAATTTTTACCGGGCTCCCCCACAATAAGGCCATAGGAGAAATCATGAAACGCATTCTTTTGTTTGTATTGACCAATGTAATGGTCGTGGTGGTCTTGGGAATTGTTGCGAGTTTGCTGGGGGTGAATCGCTTTTTGACGCCGAACGGGCTCAATCTCGGTGCCCTGATGGGGTATGCCTTGATCATGGGTTTTGGCGGCGCTATTATTTCTTTGCTCATTAGCAAACCCATGGCCAAGTGGACCTCTGGCGTTCGCATCATCAATCAACCGGCAAACTCAGACGAAGTGTGGATTGTCAACACCGTTCAAAAGCTCGCGACCAAGGCGGGCATTGGGATGCCAGAGGTGGGAATTTTTGAAGGCGAAGCCAATGCCTTTGCCACCGGCGCTTTTAAAAACTCTGCGTTGGTTGCGGTTTCTACGGGCTTGCTCCAAGGCATGACCCATGAAGAAATTGAAGCGGTCATTGCCCACGAAGTGGCCCACATCGCCAATGGCGACATGGTCACGATGACGCTGATCCAAGGCGTGATGAATACCTTCGTGGTTTTCTTAAGCCGCGTCATTGGCTACGCCGTCGATAGTTTTTTACGCAAAGGCGACAGCGAGCGCAGTGGCCCTGGGATGGGCTACTACATCACCACCATCGCCTTGGATATTATTTTGGGATTTGCTGCCGCTATGGTCGTTGCTTGGTTTTCGCGTCACCGTGAATACCGCGCCGATTCTGGAGCCGCAGACTTGATGGGCCGAAAGCAGCCGATGATGAATGCGCTTGCGCGGCTGGGCGGCTTGCCTACGGGTGAGCTGCCTAAAAGCGTGGCAGCCTTCGGAATCTCAGGCGGCATAGGCCAGCTTTTCTCAACCCATCCGCCGATTGAAGCGCGGATTGCTGCTCTTCAAAATTCATAAAGACTGAGCTCCCTTCGATGGATTTTGCAACGTGGCTGACATTTTTTGCAGCGTCATGGGCCATTAGTATTTCACCAGGTGCGGGCGCAGTCGCTGCGATGAGCGCTGGTTTAAACCATGGCTTTCGCCGGGGTTACATCACGGTGTTTGGTTTGGTCTTGGGCATCTGGACCCAGCTGCTGGTGATTGGCTTGGGGCTCGGTGCATTGGTAGCCGCTTCGGCTTCCGCATTTTTAGTGGTCAAGTGGGCCGGGGTTGTGTACTTGGTGTGGTTGGGAATTGCGCAATGGAGAGCACCAGCGGTTCCTCTGGCGCAGCGAACCCTTGAAACCGCGCAAGTAACCCGGCGCACCATGATTTTTCGGGCTTGGACGATCAATGCCGTCAATCCTAAGGGCACGGTGTTTATGTTGGCGGTAGTGCCGCAGTTTTTGGTGCTATCTGAGCCCCTGCTGCCGCAATACTTGCTGATTGGCGCAACCCTTTCATTTACCGATTTTGTCGTGATGGCGGGCTACACCGCGCTGGCGGCTAAGGTGTTAACGGCACTCAAAGAGGTCAGCCATGTGCGAGCCATGAACCGTGTCTTTGGGGCCTTTTTCGTTTTGGCGGGAACGCTCTTGGCTTTGTTCAAGCGATCGGCCTAAGGTCTAAGGCCTAACCTTTCAGCCTGTTGGCTTAAAACATCCAAGGCCAGTGCTTCAGCGACTTTGATGCCGTCAACTCCGGCAGACAAAATGCCACCGGCGTAACTCGCGCCTTCGCCCGCAGGATACAAACCCGCAACATTGGTGCTTTGTAGGTTTTCGCCACGCGGTATCTTCAAGGGCGATGAGGTTCGGGTTTCAACGCCGGTGAGCATCGCATCGGCCATATCAAAGCCTTTGATCTTTCGACCAAACACAGGCAAAGCTTCGCGGATAGCGTCAATGGCATAGGCCGGCAAACTTGGCGCGAGATCGACCAGTTTCACGCCGGGTCGGTACGAAGGTTGCACACTGCCCAAGGCCTGCGATGGGCGTCCTTGTAAAAAGTCTTCAACGCGTTGGCCGGGAGCTTCGTAGGTCGAGCCGCCTAAGGCGTAGGCCCGAGATTCGAGTTGGCGTTGAAAGGCGATGCCTGAGAGCGGATGGGCGCGGGTCGCGCTGGGGTGGTTGTTACCCAATAGTAGCCTTGATTCAGCGGCGTATTGCTTGCCGTCTTCTGGACCAAAGGCTGCAACAAAATGGGTTTCGTCATGCGGGTAGTCACTCGGATCAATTCCCACCACGATGCCGGCGTTGGCATTGCGCTCATTGCGCGAATACTGGCTCATACCGTTGGTCACCACACGCTCGGCTTCACTGGTAGCTGCAACCACGGTACCGCCCGGACACATGCAAAAGCTATACACACCGCGTCCGTTGTGCGCGTGGTGAACCAGTTTGTAGTCGGCAGCGCCTAAGAGCGGGTGCCCCGAGTGGCGGCCCCAGCGGGCGCGGTCGATCACACTTTGGGGATGTTCAATGCGAAAACCCACGGAGAATGGCTTGGCTTGCATCGCTACTCCGCGGCGGTACAACATGGCAAAAGTATCGCGGGCACTGTGTCCCAGCGCCATCACGACATGGCTGGCCTCTAACGTTTGGGTTTGGCCGCTTTCTAAATCCAGCACTTTGAGCCCGCGCATGACCAAGCCGCCATGGGCCTCAGCCAGGTCGAGATCGGTCACGCGTTGACCAAACCGCACCTCGCCGCCGAGTGCAATGATCTGAGCCCGCAGGTTTTCTACCACCTTCACCAATTTAAAGGTCCCAATGTGGGGATGGGCCTCCACCAAAATATCGGCAGGGGCGCCGGCGTTCACCAACTCGTTCATCACCTTGCGGCCCAAATAGCGTGGGTCTTTGATTTGGCTCCAAAGCTTTCCGTCTGAAAAGGTCCCCGCGCCGCCTTCGCCAAATTGCACATTGCTCTCAGGATGCAAGGTGTTCTTGCGCCATAAATCCCAGGTGTCTTTGGTGCGCTGTCGAACGGACGGACCGCGCTCAAGAACAATCGGTTTGAAGCCCATTTGCGCCAACAGCAGAGCCGCAAAAATACCGCAAGGCCCAAAGCCCACAACCACAGGGCGAGGCAGGTGCTTGGTGGAAGCCTGCGCTACCAAGGTGTAACTCATGTCGGGGGTCGGGCCGATATGCGGGTGATTCGCAAAGCGGGTAAGCAACTGCGCTTCCATTGAGGCATCCAGTCGGATATCGACAATAAACACTGCCAATATCTCCGCCTTACGCGCATCAAAACTGCGTTTAAAAACGCGTAGGCTATGGATAGCCTCGGGGGTAATTCCAAGCGCTTGGGATGCAAGCGCAGTCAGCGCAGCAAGGGGATGGGCGACAGGTTCGCGGTCTTCGTCGGTCTCGCTTGGCGCATCGGACGCACGACGAACGTCAAGGGGCAAGGCGGTGAGCGGGAGTTTGAGTTCAGTGAGGCGCAACATAGAGGGCTCGGAGTTATCAAGCAAGCAGGGATGATAAGGGAATAGGCCCCGAAGTTGACATAAAAAATTCATATGGCAAGGGTAGGATTTCATGCATGACATTGCCTACCTTTGCACTTCGCCACTTTATGTTTTGGGTTGTTGGAATCGCCTTCGCCCAATCCGTCTGGTCTCAAACCCCTGACGTTCTTGCGTTCAAGCAGTTTTACAAACTTCCAGTGGGTTCCCATGGGCTAGAAATATCTGATGTTTTGCGCAGTGCCAATGGCCAAGAACGAAAAATTGTTGGATACATGGTTCAACAAGAACGGCCTCACTTGGGGCGATTTTTACTCTCGCCTCGGCCTGTGCAAATGAGTGAACATGCCGACGGCGAAGCCGATGACCTTCCAGCAGCACTGGTCACGGTGTACTTGGACGCTTCTCAAAGCGATTGGGCGGTTCCCTATACCCGGGGGCTGATTAGCCTGACAGGCGCGATCGAGGTGGGTCGATTGGAAGAAACCGACGGACGTGTTTCTTGGGTTCGCATGCGACTCTCGCCAGAGGCCACCCGCGGCATGAACCCCTTTGAGTTAGCCCAGTATTTCCATTCGCTGAAACACCAGCACTGATTTTTCTTTTCCCTTGTCCCTTTTCTCTCTTTCCCCTTTCAATACCCTAGAAAGCTTGTCTATGAAAATATCGAACCCTCCATCCAAATTTTGGATGTCTGCACTGGGACTCGCCGCTTTGTGTGCAACCCAAGCCTTCGCAGCCCCCACCGTGACACGTCTCACTCCCCCGAGTGAAATGTTCAGCAGCGGCAACGCAGCACCCCTCATTGCCCGGTTTTTACCAGGCCAGCGCTTTGATTTGCAAGCAACGGTGCGCCCTGATGATGCATCTAAAACGATTACCAGTGCGCGTTTTTCCATTAATGGGAAAGCGGTCCACTCCAATGTATCGGTGGCAGCCTGTGAAAGCATGTGCCTCAAAGGCATTCCCGCCAATACGGCCATCGTTACGACCCGTGCTGTCAGCGTCGAGAAACCTGGCGTTCACACTCTGACTGTGACTGCAACCCAAAGCGATGGCCAAACCGTGACAGCCAAAGGAAACTTTGAAGTCGTCCCACTGGCTGTCGGAGGCCAAAAGGTCAAAAATATCATCATTCTTTTGGGTGACGGTATGGGTGCAGCGCAGCGTACGGCAGCTCGCATCGTCGCCGGTGGATACGCCCAAGGTAAGAACATCACGCCATTGGCGATGGATACTTTCCCTGTGACAGGAATGGTCAAAACCGCATCCTTGAATTCTGTAGTGACCGACTCCGCACCTGGAATGTCCGCTTATGTATCAGGCAATAAGAACAACAACAATGAAGAAGGCGTTTTCCCTGATGACACGGTGA
>JBAXOC010000110.1:0-5471 GCA_037133455.1 Comamonadaceae bacterium
GTCAGCAGTCATCGCTTGGTAATGGCCTGCGCAATACACCACGCAATCGAGGTGCCCTTGGGCTAGGAGGGTTTGCGCACAGACGCTGACGGCGTCAGCGTCTGTGACGTCTAAGACGAACGCTTGGCTGTGGGGGTGCGCGGCGACAAACGCCTCAAGCGCCTGCGCATTGCGGGCCGAAACCACTACGTTGGCTCCCAGGGCATGCAAGGCAGACGCGGTAGCGTAACCAATGCCCGTGCTCGCGCCGATCAGCCAAACCGTTTTACCTTGCCAGTTTGAAAGTGGCGGATTCAAAGGAGGAAAAAAACTCATGGCTTGCGTTTGGTAAAGCTTAAAGTGACTTCGCCAAGATCGACGCCCCATTTACGCATCGAGGCTTTGTTGAGCATGACTTGGTCGTTGACCAGGTACATCCAGTCGTCTAAAGCGACGTGGTACACGCTGCCGTCCACCGGCAAAGCCAAGGTGTAATTCCAGTGAAACGCGTTGCCCCGCGTTTGTCCTTGGGCCAGTCCGATCACATCGTCGGCGCGCCCGCTGTAGCGGCCATCGCCAAGGGCGGTGAGACGCCAAATCCGCTTTTGCGTGCTGCCATCGGAATAGGTGAATGATTCATCCAAGGTGCCTTCATTGCCAACCCATTCGCACACCATCACCACGGTAAACCGTTTAACCACGGCCCCAGAGCGGTCGGTAAAAATCCCGTAGGCATCTAAAGTGCCGTTGAAATACTGCTTGAGATCAAGTACCGGTTTTTCAGCAGCGTAGGTGTCGACCTGTTGCGAGGCACAACCGCTCAGGCTGACGAGGCCCACAAGCGCAGCGCCCGAAAGGGCAGAAGAGAGCAGAAGACGTCTTTTCATAAGGGCTTTCGAAGAGTGTGAAATAGAAGTAACAAGGCTGCAATGACTTTGAGTCCGCAGGGCAAAAGACAGTAGGTCCAGGTCAAACTTTGCAGTGCTTCAGGCGAGCGCATGCCGGGCGCGTAACCCAAAAGGTTAAGAAGGGGGAGCGAGATTCCCGCAGCCAAAGCGAGGTTGAACTTGGTGGCAAGGTTCCACCATCCAAAGTACGTACCTGCCTCGGGCATTTTTCCTGCATCGGGTATTTTTTTTTCAGCAGTTTGCAGCAGGCCGGCCAACAAGGCCGCGGGTGCGATCAAGTCCACCGCCATTGCTACCCCCGAGAGTGCGCAGACGATTAAAAACTCTGTCGTGTCTCCTGCGTCAAGCAGCGCTGCAAAAACAAACACACCGACCGCCAAAACCATGCCTGCAAGCCAACTTCTTTCTAAGCCCAACCGGGCAATGCACCGTGTCCACACGGGCAAGGCCAAGGCAGCTGCTACAAAGTAGACGCCCAAAAACCAAGACTCCATGAAGGCCGGGGCTTGGAGGCGGTCTTGGACGAAAAACAAAATCAAAGTTGCAGGAACGGCCGAGGCAATTCCGTTGACCATGAAAATCAACAGCAATTGACGAAACGCGGGCTGTAACAAGGGCGCCCATAGGCTGCGGCCCTCTTGGCTTGAGGCAAGCTCCGCGATGGCCGGTCGCGGTGCGTAGGCCCACGCCCCAATCCCCAGGGCGAGAAATCCGGCCAGTAAAACACTGGTCGCCGTCAACCCAAAAAGAAGGGGCGTTACCGAGGCCAATACGACGCCCAACAGCCCCAAGCCCTCACGCCAAGCCACAACGCGGCTGCGCTTTGCAGCATCGCCTCCAAGCATTGCCCCCCAAGATTGGTGGGCAATGCTTAAGGCGCTAAAGCTGACATAGCAAACCACCAAACACCAACCGGCCCACAGAAGCAAAGGCGGGGTTAAAAAAGTTTCAGGGGATTGAAGAACGAAAGCAGGCGGGAAAAACAAAGCGACAAATCCCACCACCAGACCTGCGGCTAAGGTAGCGATTTGGCCAAAGATTTGCGCGGGTGTTCGCCTAAACAGGCGGTCTGCCCAACGGCCCAACACCGGGTCAACCACCGCGTCAAACATCCGAACGACCAGCAGCAACACGCCCAAACTAGCCAAGGGAACAGCAAAATTTTTGGCGTAGTAATTGGGCAGTACGACGTACAAAGGCAAAGCTACAAACGCCAAGGGCAAGCCCATGAACCCGTAACGCAAACCGTCAAAGAGCCGCATTTTTAAGTAACTCCGAACGCAAGCGCGGCTCGCTGGTTTTGTCGCTCAACCAAATGCCAAAAAAGTAGGGTGCGAACGCGGCGTCTTCAATCTCCGTGCGAAGCGCCCCATTGTGAAAAAAACGAGCCCGCTGGCCGGGTTGGTGAATGCCGCAAAGGCGGTCGCCCGATTGGACGTTAGGAAAAGCCGCCTGCATACTTAAAAGCCATTGGCTTTCTTGTGATTTGCTCATGGGCCCCAGGCGCTGCATTTCTTTGATCGACTGGTTGGCAATGTCGATGCCCTTGATCGAGCGCAGGTAGGTGAGTTCCAGGGCGAATGGAAACTTAATGAAGTTGGTAGGCTCAAAGTCAGGCCCTGTCCAAAGAGCAATGTCATAAACATCCCAAGCCAAAAATCGCAAACGGCTTGCGCCGTACCGCCTCGGCGAATCAAACGCATTGGCAATTTCTTTGGGAATAAGCGAAGGAAGTGTTGGCTCCTTGGCTGCGCTGGTCAGCGCTGCCATGAGCACGGGCAAGCCCAGAACGATGTGGCGTCGGCTGGGTTGGGCAGATGGGACTTGCATGGTGTGTCTTACAAAGCCAGTGGCGCTTTTCGCAAGGTGTACTGCACCACGTCAATGTTGTCCTCTAAAAACGCCGCTTCGCAATAGGCCAAGTAAAACTCCCAGATGTGTAAAAAGCGGGTATCAAAACCGAGCGCAAGAACCTCATGGCGCTTGGCCATAAAGACTTCGCGCCAGCGTTTGAGGGTTTCAGCGTAGTCGTGGCCGAAGGCATGCTCTTGGACCACATGCAGGCCTGCCGCGTGTGCGTGGGCCCGAAAGGCGCTGGGGCTTGGAAGGCAGCCGCCGGGAAAAATGTACTGTTGGATAAAGTCGGTTGAGGTCAAGTAACGCTCAGACAAAGCGTCATCAATCACGATGCTTTGGATGCAGGCGGTGCCGTCGGGTTTCAGGAGCTTGGCGACGGTCTCAAAGTAGGTGGGCCAAAAGTCTTTGCCAACGGCTTCAATCATCTCCACCGAGCAAATCGCATCAAAGGGCGCATCATGAATGTCGCGGTAGTCTTGCAGGCGCAAGTCCGCTTTGGCGCTCAAGCCCAGACGCGCCATGCGCTCGCGAGCGAACTCTAGCTGTTCGGTGCTGAGGGTGACGCCAGTGAGGTGCGCGCCGCGGGCGGTTGCCATTTCAGCCAAAGCGCCCCAGCCGCAGCCAATCTCAAGGACTCGGCTGCCAGCGCCCACTTGGGTTTGGTTTAAGGCACGTTGCACTTTTGCGGTTTGCGCTTGCGACAGCGTTTGACCCAGATCGCCGTTAAATAACGCCGAGGAATAGTTCATGGTGGGGTCTAACCACAGCGTGTAAAACGCGTTGCCTAAATCGTAATGGGCGTGGATATTTTTGGGGCTGTTGCTGTGGGTGTTGCGGTTGAGCCAGTGCTTGATGCGGTAGCCCAAGCGCCCGACCCAACTTCCAAAAATAATCCGGTCCACTTCGGCGCGGTTTTTCACCAAAAGGCGCAACAAAGCGGTGAGGTCTGGAGTGGTCCAGTCGCCGGCAATAAAGCTTTCGGCAAAGCCAATGTCCCCGGACTTCAATGCGCCGGTAAATGCATTCCAGTTGTTCAGATGCAAGGTGGCGTGGGGCAATGAGTCGCCGCCAAAACGCTGCATGCTTCCATCGGGAAAATGCACAGTCAAACTGCCGTGGCGCAAACGTTGCAGGAGTTTTAAAACTGTTTTTGCAGCGCCCGGCATGGGCTGCGGTTGCGGCTGCATATGTGTGTGCGTGTGTGTGTGCGCTGCGTGCGATCCATTTGCGGAATCGGAGGTGCTGGAGATGGGGGCTTGAGGGCTTGGCATAGAAATAAAAGCGTTATCGACTGATAAAGTGAGAAGGCAGCGGTGGCTGGCGAAAAAAGGACAGCCGTTTGAAGAACAGGCGCAAGGCTTGCCAATGGATTCGGGCCACCACGGCCAGCGTCATGAGCGGGTAAGTCCAGACGGCTTTGCGCAGTGACTGCCGGGTCACGGGTTCTAAGTTGCCGCTGACACTGGTCTGGATGACGGGCCCTGCGGCATCAAAATAATCAATCCGCGCAACCGTGCGTGTGCGTTCGGAATTGACCATCAAGCGAAATCGGTACTCCCCCTCCACGGGGCAAAAAGGCGACACGTGAAACACCTTTTCAGCCCGTTGTTCGACTCCAAAACAGGCGTGGTCTAAAACGTAGCAATGGCGCTCGCCAAAGGTGTTGTTGACTTCCACCAACACCGCCCGCAAGCTGCCATCAGGCCGGTGGCAATACCAAAAACTGACCGGTTTGAAGGTAAATCCCAGAACCCGTGGATAGCAGTGCAGCCAGACTTCTCCTGTTGCGTCATCAATCCCTTCGGCGCGAAGCACGTCATCCAACCAAGCCAAAGCGCCGCCCTCCTTGGGGCTGCGTCCGTCGCCGTGGTCTTTGTCAAAAAAACTCAGCGCAGAAAATCGGTTCACTGCCAACGCGCCGCTGTTATTTTTTAAACTGCGCATGGGCAACATCAAAAAATAAGTGCGGTACGCAAACGCGTGGCGCTTGGGCTGAACCCGGGTGTGGCGGACTTGGCCAAAACCGATACAGGGTTGGGCTTTAAATAACATCGGTCTTAGCTTCCAAGCCCGAGCAAAGGTTGCAGGCGGGCTGCAACGTCCAGGCCCGATTTCAGTCCGTCTTCATGAAAACCGTAACCCGTCCATGCGCCGCAAAAATAGGTATGTTGCTGGCCTTGAAGCGCGGGGACGTGGGCCTGCGCTTCTATAGCTGCCAAGTCAAAAACCGGGTGGGCGTAATCAAATACGCCGTGAACATGGCGCGGGTTAATTTCTTGTAAGGGATTCAACGACACCACCACGGCTTGCTGAAACGGCAAGGGTTGAAGTTTGTTAATAAGGTAATGCAAACAAACGCGCTGGGTCTGGTGGGCGTTTGCGGGATGTGCGGATCGCTCGTAGTTCCAGGCGGCCCACGCCAGCGGCCGCTTCGGGAGCACCGACGTGTCTGTATGCAAAACCGCTTGGTTGGCTTGGTAAGAAATAGCGCCAAGCACCGAGCGCTCTTGCGCGCTCGCGTCGCTAAGCAAGGCCAGGCTTTGGTCGCTGTGGGTTGCCAAAATGACTTTGTCAAAGCGCTCGGTCTGCCCGTGGCTGGTAATCAAAACGCCTTGCGCGTCGCGCGCAATATGCGCCACCGGAGAACTGAGCCGCTTGTCTTTGATCTGGGCCGTGATCTTTTCTACGTAATGGCGGGCCCCGCCCGTAACCGTCCACCACTGCGGA
>JBAXOC010000111.1:0-5462 GCA_037133455.1 Comamonadaceae bacterium
TTTGCAGGTTTCGCACAGCACTTTCACGTCGGGTAAAAAGCTCATCCCAATGGTGCGAATGCCTTGGCCTTCGCAGCCTGGGCAACGCCCTTCGCCGGTGTTAAAGCTAAACCGGTTGGATGCGTAGCCCCGGGCTTTGGCCTCCAAGGTATCGGCAAAAAGTTTGCGAATGGTGTCCCAAAAACCGATGTAGGTCGCAGGGCAACTGCGGGGCGTTTTGCCAATCGGGGTTTGATCGACTTCCAACACCCGATCAATCCCCTCAAAGCCGGTGACTTTTTCACAGCCAATCAAAGCAGGATGTTGGCCCGCGTCTTGCGCTTCGCGCCCGGCTTTGGTGGAACGCTGTTGTACCAAGGCTTGCACGTTGGCAAGCAAGACATCGCGTGCCAGCGTCGATTTGCCCGATCCGCTGACTCCGGTCACAGCGACTAAGCGCTTGAGCGGAACCGCCGCGGTGACTGATTGCAAGTTGTGCAGAGTCGCTTTGTGAACGGTCAACCATTGCAGTGCTTCTGCATCGACTGCGAGTTTTTCAACCCCGCGGCGTGCTTGTAGAGGATGGCGCATGGCGTGCAAAAGGTAACGCCCGGTTTGGGAATCTGGCGCATTTTGAATGTCTTCTACGCTGCCTTCTGCGACCAAGTTACCGCCGCGCTTGCCGGCGCTCGGCCCGATGTCGATGATGTGGTCTGCGTGGCGAATCGTGTCTTCATCATGCTCAACCACCACCAGCGTATTGCCTTTGTCGCTCAAACTTTTGAGTGCACCCAGCAAAATCTGATTGTCCCGCGCGTGCAGTCCAATGGTTGGCTCGTCAAGCACGTAACACACACCTTGCAAGTTGCTTCCCAATTGGGCCGCCAAGCGAATCCGTTGGGCCTCGCCGCCACTCAAAGTCGGAGCGCCTCGGTCAAGGGTTAAGTAGCCTAATCC
Organism: Comamonadaceae bacterium; assembly: GCA_037133455.1. Classification (GTDB taxonomy): domain Bacteria; phylum Pseudomonadota; class Gammaproteobacteria; order Burkholderiales; family Burkholderiaceae_C; genus Allorhodoferax. Next base: position 937 of record JBAXOC010000111.1, read on the forward strand.
AACCTCTTCTAAAAATGCAAGCCGACTTTTAATCTCAGGAATCAGGTCGCGCGCAATGTCCGCTTCGCGTTGGCTGAGTCCCCCTTGGGCTTGCAGCGTTTCAATCCAGACTCGCACATCACTAACGCTGAGCGCCGCGATATCGGTGATGCTCACGCCGTTAAAGCGAACCGCGCGGGCGGTGGCGTTTAAACGCGTACCGTGGCAACTCGGACAGGCGGCGTCCACCAAGTCATCAACATCGGCTTCTGCAAACGTGTGCTCGCGTCCGCCGTTGTCTTCACGAACCGAATCATCAAATACTTTGCGTTGTTCTTTGTTTAAGGCCACACCTGTGCCTACGCAGTCAGGACACCAGCCGTGTTTGCTGTTGTAACTAAACAAGCGCGGATCCAGTTCAGCGTACGAGGTGGAACACACCGGACAGGCCCGCTTGGTAGAAAAAACATCGCAACGACCTATTCCCAGCGTGCTTGTGCCTGCTGTCATCGCTTCGCGCAGCCCGTCCATTGCGCTCATCACTTGCACCACGCCTTTGCCGTGGGTCAATGCAGTGGCTAGGGCTTGGCGCAGCGCGGTTTCCTGCGCGGGGTTGACATCCAGGCTGGCAACGGGAAGTTCGATGTGGTGTTCTTTAAATCGGTCAATCCGTGCGAAGCCCTGCGTTGGGACAAACGCGCCGTCAATGCGCAAATGGGTGTACCCGCGCGGACGGGCCCAGTCGGCGAGCTCGGTGTAGACGCCTTTGCGCCCGACGACCAAGGGCGCGAGCAGGCCAATATGCTGGCCCTTGAAGTTTTTAAGCAATTGGGCAGCAATGCTGTCAGCCGATTGGGGGGCGACGGCTGCGCCATCTTTGGTGCAGTGTTGGGTTCCGAGTTTGACGTAGAGCAAACGCAAAAAATGCCAAACTTCGGTCGTTGTTCCCACAGTTGATTTGCGCCCGCCGCGTGAGAGCCGCTGTTCAATCGCAACCGTCGGCGGAATGCCATACACAGCGTCCACTTCCGGCCGACCTGCGGGCTGAACAATAGACCGTGCATAGGCGTTGAGACTTTCCAAATAGCGCCGCTGTCCTTCGTTGAACAAAATGTCAAACGCCAAGGTGGACTTACCCGAGCCGCTCACGCCGGTCACGACGCTGAACTTACCGCGCGGAATGTTGACGCTCAACGATTTCAGATTGTGTTCTTTCGCATTGACGATGCGGATGGAATTGGAATTGCTGTCGGAAGTTATTGGCGAAGCCAAGGCAGGGGATGGGGTTGCGCCGGGCTCCTCATACGCAAGCGCCAAATCGGTGCCCAGCGCAACCCCATCCCCTGCCTTGGCAGCGAGCGTGTACTTTTCCGCGTTAGAAAATTCTTGAACTTCATGAACTACGCCCATCGCAGCTGCGTAATCACGCAAGGCTTTGCCGGTATGACTCGTGGGATGTAGCAAGACGGTTTCGGGGGTGCCGATGGTGACGACTTCTCCGCCTGCGTCTCCGCCTTCGGGTCCTAAATCGATCAACCAATCGCTGGAACGAATCACATCCAGATTGTGTTCAATAACCACCAAGGAGTTGCCCGCGTCAATCAACTTGCGTAGGGCCCGCATGAGCTTGGCAATATCGTCAAAATGCAGGCCGGTGGTAGGTTCGTCCAGCATAAACAAAGAACCACGTCGCGCTAAGTTTTGGCGGCTTGCGCTGTTGCTTTTGGCGGCTTCCGCCAAGAAACCAGCGAGCTTGAGCCGCTGTGCTTCTCCCCCAGACAAAGTAGGAACGGGTTGCCCTAGCTTCACGTATTCCAAGCCCACATCCACGATGGGTTGGAGTGCTCGAATGACATCGCGGTCGTTGGCAAACCATTGCGCCGCTTCGCTCACGGTGAGGTTCAACACGTCGGCCACATTCAGGTGAATCGTTGGCTCTGAGAAATTGGAACCTGACCCCGAATGTGACTCCGAATGGGGGGCTGGCGATAGGCGACGTTCGATGGTGACTTCTAAAATTTCAGGGCGGTAGCGCTTGCCGTCGCAGTCGGGGCAGCGCAAATAGACGTCGCTTAAAAACTGCATCTCAATGTGTTCAAAGCCTGAGCCGCCGCACGTGGGGCATCGGCCATCGCCGCTGTTGAAACTGAATTTAGAGGCGGTGTAACTGCGTTCACGCGATAACGGAGCCTGCGCAAATAGTTCGCGGATTGAGTCCCAAGCACCGACAAAGCTGGCTGGGTTAGAGCGGGCGGTTTTACCGATGGGTGACTGGTCAACAAACACCACTTCGCTGAGAAGTTCTGCGCCTAGCAATCGGCTGTGGGTGCCAGGAGTTTCTGTAGATTTGCCAAAGTGGCGCAACAAAGCCGGGGCCAAAACGTCTTGTACCAAAGTGGATTTACCAGACCCGCTCACGCCGGTGATACACACCAAGCGTTGCAAAGGAATTTCAATCGAGACGTTTTTTAAGTTGTGTTGCGTAGCCCCTTCTAAAACGAGCCGCGGCGTGTTGTCGCCCACCATGCGTTTAAAGCCCATGCCGACTTGCTTGCGCCCGCCAAGGTAAGCGCCTGTGAGGGTATCGGCGCTTTTCAATGCTTCGGTACTGCCGTCAAATACGATCTGCCCGCCTTTTTCTCCGGGGCCAGGGCCCATGTCGATCATTCGATCGGCGGCCAACATGACCGCCGGGTCGTGTTCGACCACCACCAAGGTGTTGCCCGCATCGCGCAGGCGTTGCATGGCCACAATAATGCGGTGCATATCGCGAGGGTGTAAGCCGATGCTCGGCTCGTCTAGAACAAAAAGGGTGTTGACCAAGGATGTGCCCAAGGCCGTTGTCAGGTTGATGCGTTGGACTTCGCCACCGCTGAGCGTTCGGCTTTGGCGGTCAAGCGTCAAGTAGCCAATACCCACATCGCACAGGTACTTCAAGCGCGTGGTGATTTCTTCCAGCAAGAGCTTCAGCGTTTTTTGATCAGCCTCGGACGCATGGATATCCACCGTGCTCAGACGAGTAAAAAAGAGATGCAAGCGCGAAAGCGGCATGAGCATCAAATCATGCAAACACAAGCCTGGTAACGATTCCAATTGGGCGCGGCTCCATTGCACGCCCTGGGGCATAAACCGTTTTTCTGCGGGTAAAACCGCACTGGCATCGGCTAAGTTTCCAATGCGCCAGAGCAAACTCTCGGTTTTTAAGCGCGCACCGCCGCAGGTGCTGCACGGCGTGTAACTGCGGTACTTTGACAGCAGCACCCGGATGTGCATTTTGTAGGCTTTGGTTTCTAAATATTCAAAGAACCGGTCTACCCCAAACCAGTGCTGGTTCCATTTGCCATTCCATTGGGGCGATCCTTTGAGAACCCAGTGCTGATGCTCCGGCGTGAGTTTGTACCAAGGCGTATCGCGCGGAATACCCGCAGCTTCCGCGTGGCGCATCAAATCGTCTTGGCATTCTTGCCATGCCGGCGTTTGCATGGGTTTGATCGCCCCTGCACGCAAGGTGAGCTTGTCGTTAGGAATCACCAAGCCATAGTCCACGCCCACGACGCGGCCAAAACCACGGCAGGCTTCACAGGCTCCCACCGCCGAGTTAAACGAGAACATGGAGGCGATTGGGTCGGTGTAGCGCAAATCGCTGGCGGGACAGTGCAAGCCCGTAGAAAAGCGCCAATGGGAAGAATTGGACTCTGACCCCGGTTCCGATCCCGGCTCGTCGTAATACACATTCAGTCGACCGCTGCCGCGTTTGAGAGCCAGTTCGATGGCGTCTAACGCCCGCGCTTTGTCGGTGCCTTCCATGCGAAAACGGTCGGCCACGACATCAAGTACTTTGCGCTCGCCGACCATGCGCTCTGCATGAACCCGCGTAAAGCCGCTGGCGCTGAGCCACTGGGTGAGTTCTTCGGCGCTGGTATCTGCAGGCAGTTCGACCGGAAAGGTAACGATCAATCGCGGGTTGTGGGCTTCGACTGCGCGGCTGACGAGGGTGCTGTAAATCGACTCGGGCGTATCGTGTTGTACGGGTTGGGCGGTGGCTTTGTCAAATAAGTGGCCGGCGCGGGAGAACAACAGTTTCAAATGGTCGTTGAGCTCCGTCATGGTGCCCACGGTGGAGCGGCTCGATCGCACCGGGTTGGTTTGGTCAATCGCAATCGCAGGGGGAACACCTTCCACCTTGTCAACCGCAGGCTTGTCCATGCGGTCTAAAAATTGGCGTGCATAAGCCGAGAAAGTTTCCACATAGCGCCGCTGGCCTTCGGCATACAACGTGTCAAACACCAAGCTGGATTTCCCAGAGCCACTGGGCCCGGTGACCACAGTCAGTTCACCCGTACGGATGTCGAGATCAATGTTTTTGAGGTTGTGCTGTCGCGCACCGCGAATGCGGATGGTGCCTTGGGACATAGGGAGCTTGCTTTTCTAGGAAGGAGAAGCATTCTAGGCAGATCAAGAAGACCTTGGTGTGGCAGTTCCCATTGACTCACACCAAGATCATGGGGCGATTATTTCGCTTCGCTGGCAGCAGCAGCCGGTGCCGC
>JBAXOC010000112.1:0-5378 GCA_037133455.1 Comamonadaceae bacterium
GGTTTGGCTATGGGCGGAGGCTTTGAGCTCGCCTTGGCCGCAGACCTGATCGTGGCAAGTGACACCGCAGAATTTGCGCTCCCCGAAGTCAAGCTCGGCATGGTGGCCGATTCAGGCGGAGTGTTACGTTTGCCCCGGCGCTTACCCCGGGCGATTGCCTTAGAAATGCTGTTAACCGGCAGGCGCATGGGCGCGTTAGAAGCGGCGCGTTGGGGGTTGGTTAACCGGGTTGTTGCCCCAGAGGCGTTGTTAGAAACCGCCCAGGCTTTGGCGCAAGAGATGGTCTTGGCAGCACCTTTGGCTTTGGCAGCGGTCAAAGAGCTGGTAAACGCCACCGAAGGGCAAACCATCGAAGCGGCTTACACCACCCTGCGAAAAGCGGATCTACCGAACTACCGCGCCATGCTGCGTTCTGACGATGCGGCCGAGGGACCCCGCGCATTTTCAGAAAAACGCCCACCGCGCTGGCAGGCGCGCTGAGCGCGTTTCGCAACCGGAGGTAGAGCATGGAAGTGAGCGCGGCCCGAGAGTTTCACTTCCTCTTGTTGCCCGAGTTTTCCATGATGGGTTTTGTCTCCGCGCTCGAGCCGCTTCGCGTGGCCAATCGCTTTCAAAAAGACGCCTACCAATGGAAAATTTTGAGCTGGGATGGACAGGCCGTCCAGGCCAGTAACGGCATGTCTTTGAACGTCGATGGCGCCTTGCGGGAAGCGAATGGGATTCAGACCTTGTTTGTGGTTGCCGGATTCAACCCCTTGCAGTATTACGAACGGGAGATGGGAGACTGCTTGCGGCAATGGGATCGCAGTGGCGCAACGTTAGGCGCGTTGGACACGGGGGCTTTTTTGTTGGCGCAAGCGCGTCTTTTACAAGGCCACACGGTGACTTTGCATTGGGAGGCGCAGTTGGCGTTCCAAGAGCGCTATCCCAAAATAAAAGTCACAGATGAACTCTACGAATGGGGTGAGAGGCGCATGAGCTGTGCGGGTGGAACGGCAGCGATTGACATGATGCTAGCGCTCATTGGCAACGCCCACGGCTTGGAGTTGGCTGCCACAGTCTCGGAGCAATTTGTCCATGGCCCGATGCGTAGCCAATCCGAACATCAGCGCACCCAATTGACCGCCCGCTATGGCGTACACAATAAAAAACTGGTGCAAGTCATCAAGGCCATGGAAACCCATTTGGAAGACTTGCTTTCTGCGCAGGATTTAGCCTCTGGCATTAGCGTCACTCGCCGCCAAATGGAGCGCTTATTCCAAGCCCATTTGGGAACCTCGCCTGCGCAGTTTTATTTGGTTTTGCGGCTAGATCGGGCACGTCAATTGCTAGAACAGACGGAGATGGGAGTCATGGCTGTGGGTTTAGCGTGCGGTTTTGGTGCATCGTCCCATTTTTCGCGCGCCTACAAGCTGCGTTTTGGCGTCAGTCCGACCGAAGACCGAAACGCCAAAGGGGTCGGTACGTTTGCGACGCATATGATTCGATAGGCGACTTGAATGGAAAAAAGGAGGTCAAATCAATTTGAGGAATTGATGGTGAATGCGGAAAAAATGGCCCAACTAAGGGAATACGAGGGGTTCTTTTCATTGAGAGTCGTTGTGGATTGCATTACGATGCGGTCAGAGCGCAAATTTGATTGCCCTCTTGCTTTTCGTTGCGACGTTCTTTTTGGGTTCTAAGCAGCGGAAACTTTTTAAATCTAATTGGACTGGAGATAGTTACAAATGGAAAATGTCGAACAAACCACTGAGTCGGGCATCATTCTCGATCGTCGTCAACTGATCCTCGGCGCTTCTGCCGTTGGTTTGGCTGGAACATTAGGCGCATCTTCAGCTATGGCTGCTGAAAAGCCAAAAAAAGGCGGCACCTTGCGCCTCGGTATGGAAGGCGGCTCGCCCTCCGATAGTTTGGATCCTCGCACCTACGCTGACTCCATCCCCATCGCGATGAGCTTGATGCTCTGGAACAACTTGGTTGAAGTCGCTGATGACGGTAGCGCAGCCGGTGAGTTGTTTGAAAAGTGGGAAGTGAAGCCCGGCGCAGCCGATTGGACTTTCACGATCCGTAAAGGCATCACTTTCACCTCTGGCAAAACGCTCGACGCTGATGACGTGATCTACTCCCTCAACATGCACCGCGGTGAGACCAAATCTCCTGCAAAAGCGTTGTTGGCCGACATTACCGACATCAAGAAGCTTTCTGCCAACCAAGTCCAGATCTTGATGAAAAACGGCAACGTTGACTTGCCATACAACCTGAGCGACTACCACATCATCGTCGTTCCTAATGGCTACACCGACTTCAGCAAGCCTGATGGAACAGGTGCGTTTACGTTGGACGAGTTCCAACCAGGTGTTCGTGCAACCTTCAAGCGCAAAGCGGGCGACTACTGGAAGCCTAACCGCGGTAATTTTGACCGTGTGGAATTGCGTTACATCGGTGACTCCGCTGCCCGTACCCAAGCCTTGGTGACAGGCCAGGTCGATGCAGTGAACCGTCTCGATCCTAAAACAGCTGCGTTGGTAGCTAAAAACAAAAACTTGGTTGTCTCCCGTACCCCTGGTGCTGGTAACCGTTTTGCTTTCGTGGCCCATACCGACAAAGAGCCCTTTGGTAACAAGGACCTGATGTTGTCTTTGAAGTACGGTATTGACCGTAAGAAGATCGTTGAGAACGTATTCTCTGGCTATGCGTCCGTGGGCAATGACCACACCGCAGGACCCAAGATGAAGTACTACGATGCAAAGCAAAAGATGACTACGTACGATCCAGACAAGGCCAAGTTCCATTTCAAAAAATCCGGTGTGACTTCTCCTATCGAGTTGCAAGTTTCTGAAGGCGCTTTTACTGGCGCTACCGATTCCGGCCAAATTTTCCAAGAATCCTTGGCAAAAGCTGGTATCAAGATGGACTTGAAGCGTGTATCCGGCGACGGCTACTGGGACAACGTCTGGTTGAAAGTACCGTTCTGTGCGGTTTACTGGGGCAACCGTCCTACCATTGATAACCAGTTCACTTCGACTTTTGCCAATGGAACCACTAACCCTTGGAACGATACCCACTACACCAGCGCTGAATTCAACAAGATTTTGGTCGCTGCGCGTGTGGAACTCGACCAGAAGAAGCGTGCAGAAATGTATGCCAAGTGCCAGTCCATGCTCAACCAAGAATCCGGCATGGTTTGCTTCGCAGTTCAAGACTACTTGGACGGCGCAAGCAAAAAGCTGCGTGGTCTGACTATCTCTGGCCGTTACGACTTGGGTGACCAACGTATCGCTGAGAAGGGTTGGTTTGCTTAATTCAAGACAAGCTTCGGCTTAAATTGAATCCACTGGGCCTTGCGGCTCGGTGGAGTGCGAAAAAAATAACGGGGCGGGCTTTAACCCGCCCCGTTATTTTGTTTATATTTCAGGGTTCGAGGCAGTCTGCCTCTAGATGACTATTAAAAAAATACCATGGCTAAGTTGATACTGAACCGATTTCTGCTGGGTCTACTGACCCTTTTTGCAGTATCGGTTTTAATTTTTGTATGTACTGAAATCTTGCCGGGCGATGTAGCCTCGGCCGTACTGGGCCAAGGCGCAACGCCTGAAGCCTTGGTGATATTCCGTAAAGAGTTGGGCTTAGACGTGCCTGCTTATTTGCGCTATTGGAATTGGTTGGTCGGCGCTTTACAAGGTGACCTGGGCGTGGCCCTGACCAATAAGCGCGTCATCATTGACGAAATCATGCCCCGCTTGGGCAACACCTTATTTTTGGCAGGCTATGCCGCCTTAGTCGCTATTCCTTTGGCTGTTGGCTTGGGAATCTTGGCTGCCATTAACGAAGGCAAACTCACCGATAAATTGGCCAATATCACCACGCTGATCGCCATTTCTTTGCCTGAGTTTTTTATCGCGTACCTGCTGATTATTTTTATGGCCGTGGATGTCGATTGGTTCCCGTCTTTGTCCACCGTTTTCAAAGGCATGCCTTTTAGCGAGCGGGTCTACCAAACGACGCTGCCAGCGATTACGTTAACGCTTTTGGTGGCCGCACACATGCTGCGTATGACCCGCAGCTCGGTGCTTGCAGTGATGTCTACCCCATATATTGAAATGGCGTTCCTCAAGGGCGCTAGGCGCAAGCGTGTCATCGTTCGCCATGCCCTGCCCAACGCGGCAGCCCCCATCATCACGGTGATTGCGCTCAATATGGCGTATTTAGTGGTTGGAGTGGTGGTGATTGAAGCGGTGTTTGTCTACCCTGGCCTAGGCCAGTTGATGGTGGACGCGGTGTCTAAGCGCGATGTGCCTGTGATCCAGGCGTGCGGTTTGGTCTTTGCTACGGTATTTGTCACGCTCAACACGTTGGCAGATATTTTGGTGATCGTAGTGAACCCCCGCCTGCGCCATAAGCGCTAAGTAACAGGACAATCGCATGAAACTCTTTGGACACAAACTCACGGTATCGGCTGCGTTCGGTATGGCGGTGATCGCACTTTTCGTTATTGTTTCTTTATTTACACCTTGGCTCGCGCCTTTTCCTGAGTCTGCCAATGTGGGCGGCACCTGGGACGAGCCCTCTATGACGATGTGGTTTGGCGCTGATCAAATCGGTCGTGACATGCTCACGCGCATGATGTACGGTGCCCGCATGACCATTGGCGTTGCCCTCGCTATTACCAGTCTGTCTTTTCTGATTGGAATTTTGTCGGGATTCGTCAGCGCAGTCGTGGGGAGCTGGGTTGACATTTTCTTTAGCCGTTTGGTGGATGTGATGTTGTCTATCCCCGGCTTGATCTTTGCGCTGATTATTTTGGGTGTTTTCGGTTCCAGCATTCCTGTGCTGATTCTGACGATTGCCGTACTCGACTCCACCCGCGTTTTCCGTTTGGCAAGGGCCTTGGGCATCAACCTCACTGTCATGGAATATGTTGAAGCAGCCCGCCTGCGCGGCGAAGGCTTGTGGTGGGTGATTACCCGAGAAATTCTGCCCAATGCGTGGGCGCCCTTGGTTTCCGAATTTGGTTTGCGGTTTTGCTTTAACTTTTTGTTTATCGCTGGCCTGTCATTTCTCGGGTTGGGTATTCAACCCCCCTACGCTGACTTGGGCGGCATGGTGCGTGAAAACGCCGCCGCGATTAACTTCGGAATGATGGCACCTATTTATCCCGCCACTGCGATTGCCTTGTTAACCGTCTCGGTGAACTTGGTTGTGGATTGGATGCTCTCGATTGATGCCCGCCCTTCAGGCGCGCAAGCAGAACTTTAAGAAAGATACCTGGTTATGGAAGAACAAGTCATTCTGCACATCAAAGGCTTGTGCCTTGGTAGCGTGGCAGGCAATGTGATTGTCGACAATGTGGATCTGCGTCTGAATAAAGGCGAGGTTTT